>JANODX010000219.1:0-18906 GCA_031412915.1 Vicinamibacteria bacterium
CCAACTGCACGCGCCCCTGGAGCAACCTGCGCCGGTTCCTCAATATCACGAACCCCCGGGAGAACGTGGCTCAAAACGTTCAGTACGCGGGCGAAGGCATCACGGAGCAGTTCATGAAGCGCGAAGGAGTCGGGGTCATGCTCGATCTCCAGAAGTCGTTCGGCGGATTCGCCTTCAACTCCCTGACCGGCTACCGCGACGGGCGGGGGCGCCAGCTGTACGACCAGACCGGCGCCGGCCCCGAGGCGCTGGGCTGGGACCGCGCCCGGTGGGCGCAGTACACCGCCTTCGTCGCCGCGACCAAACCCGCGGGTGGCGGTGACAACGGCCTGTTCCTCTTCGCGGAACCCGTGGGTGAAGACTCGGATATCAAGCAGTTCAGCCAGGAGTTCCGGCTGACCTCCACCAGGAAGGACAGCAAGGTGGACTGGATCGCCGGGGTGTACCTCAAATCCGACGAAATCAGAAAGGTCGATCACTTCATCGGCGAGTCCTTCCTCGGCGGCCCGCTTGCGACCCTCACCGGTGAGTCGAGGTGGGACAACAAGGGCAACACCAAGAACTACGCGGCCTTCGGCCAGCTGGGCTTCAAGTTCACCGATCGGCTGAAGCTCAACGTGGGCCTGCGCTACACTGAAGACAAGAAGGACGGCACGGTCAGCGGCCTCGCCATCGCAACCGGCGATCGGTTCGCCCCGGCCGATACGCGGGCCCTGACCCCGCTCGCCGCCACCTACACCGTCGGCACCGGTTACAACACGCCGTACGACCGGTCGTGGAGCAAGACCACTCCCCAGGCCACCCTCGACTACACCCACAGCTCCAACCTCTTCATGTATGCGACCGTGGCCACGGGCTTCAAGGGCGGCGGCTTCGACGATACGCCGTCCAACCCGGCCCAGGCTCAAAAGGGCTATAACCCCGAAACCGTGACCAACTACGAGGCGGGCTTCAAGGCGACCATGTTCGACCGCCGGGTGCGCCTCAACGCGTCGGGTTTCTTCATGGACTACAAAGACCTTCAAGTCGTCCAGACCAACGCCGCCTGCCTTTGCAACCTGACCGATAACGCGGCCGCCGCCGAACTGAAGGGTGTGGAGGGAGAGTTCGAGTTTGCCCCTTCTTCGCACGTCCGGTTCCTCGCCTCGGGATCCTATGTCGACGCGAAGTACAAGGATTTCCTGGAAACCGCCATCAACCCCGCGACCGGCCAACGTCTGGTGAGCTCGGGCAACCGCCTTCAACGGACGCCCGCCGCGCAGTTGAGTTTCGGCATCGATCTCAGCGCCAACGCTGGTTCCTGGAAGGACGCCATCAACCTTCGCGCGAACTACGCGTGGCAGGGCGACATGAAGTGGGCCACCGACAACATCGCGAGCGAGCCGGCCTTCGGTCTGTTCGAAACCCGTCTCGCCCTGGCCCCCCGAGAAAAGAAGTGGGAGGTGGCGCTTTACGGCAAGAACCTGGAAGACAAGCTGTATCGCGTCAACATCATCCACTTCTTCGGTGAGGAAGTGTCGCAGTACGGCTCGCCGCGCACCTACGGAGTGGACGTGCGCTACTCCTTCCGCTGAGTCGGGGACCGTCCCGTTCGCCGTACCGAGCCGGCGCGCAGGCGCCGGCTCCTTTCTTTTCTACCGGTCCTTCGCGAGCAGGTGATCGGCCAGCGCCCGGTAGGCCGGAAGCGAGGTCGGATCGATGGCCATGTTGCCGGCTAAGGGATGCGAGCCGAAGCGCGCGATGACCATCTCGGCCAGGGGATCGACGTAGATCGCCTGCCCATGGACACCGCGCGCCGAAAAGGCGCCGTGGTCGTCGTGCGAGATCCACCACTGGTCGCGATAGCTCCACCCGAGAAGCGTGGTGTAGCCGCCATTCTTGAACCGCTCACGGTCCGCGCCCCGCCGGATCTCCGCCACCACCCGCGCCGGCACGATCCGCTGCCCGCCCAGGACACCGTCGAGGCGCATCATTTCGCCGAAGCGCGCCAGGTCGCGCAGACCGAGATTGAGCCCTCCGGCGCCGACCGCATTGCCATGCGGATCGACGTGGATGTAGGCATCCTGCTCGGCGCCAATCCTCTCCCAGATGCGCTCCTGCAGGTTCTGCGCGGCCGATTTGCCGGTCACCCGCCGGATCAGCCACGTCAGCACCTCGGCATTCGGCGAACGATAGGTAAAGCCCTTTCCATGTTCGCCTTCCATGAGGATCGTCGGTAGAAAGTCGTAGAGCGAACGAGGCCCTTGATAGCCCGGAGGGAAGGGAACCTGACCGGAGGCGCGCGCGAAGTTCCAGATCTCGGCGTTTGGATCCGCATACTTCTCGGAGAACTTCATGGCCGTCGTCATGTCGAGGACCTGGCGCACCGTGGCGTCTGCAAAGGCGCTGCCCTTCAGTTCGGGCAGGTAGTGGCTGACCGGGGCCGTGTCATCGAGCCGGCCTTCGTCGACCAGAATCGCGGCGATTGTGCCGAAGAACGACTTGGTCACCGAGAAAGCGATGTGCTGACCCTCCGGCGCGAGCGCGCCGAGATAGCGCTCGTAGACGATGCGCCCCTTGTGCAGCACAACGATGCCGTCGGTGTAGTTCGCGGCAAGCGACCCCTCCCAGGTCATGGTTTGAGACCCGCCCAGCGGTGTGAAGGTGATGGCGTCGAGATCGTTGCGCAGCGCCCGCGGGAGCGCATGCGGCGGACGCGCGCCGCGGGAGACGTTGATCGTCGGCGTCAGTTCACGCCAGTGCGAAAAACTCCAGCGCAGCTGCGGAAAACGATAGTAGCTGCCGTCCTCGAACGCGATGACCCGGTCTTTGGGCGGGGGGTCGCCCACCATAAAGCGAAGCGCCACGGGGTCGCTGGCCCGGGCGTCGGGATAGGAAGGCGGCGACTGCGCCCATCCGCGGGCAGTCGCGCAGAGGAGGGCGACAACCAGCACGGGGGACCTGCCCGGCCCACCGGACCGATCAGGACGGGCGCGCCAGGGCTCGGGTGATGTGACCATGCGCGGACATTACCTCAACCCTGATCGACGCCTGGTCTCTTACGGTGCGATGGAGCCGCAGCGCGGTGATGGCCAGGTCAAAAGGCCATGCTCCTCGATCAGTCTTCCCACCCGCACCGCCACGTCCTCGGGCAGGGCGGCGCTGCGGCGAGTCTCGAGATTCGCGCCGGTGGTGACGAACTCGAGAACGCTGGCGAGCGAGTCGCGCGTCTTGTTCACGATGAACAAAGCGCCATGAAACCGCTTGGCGCTCAGACCATAGAACCGGGTGTGCGCGGTGACCACATCGCCCACATGCATCTCGGCGAGGTACCAGAGGTGATGCTCCAGATCGAAGAATCCGGTCTTGTCCACTTTGAACCGGCTCTCGTCGACGCCCAGCAAGTGCATGAGCGGCCAGCCGGCCTGATCGTAGATGTCGAGGTAGTGCTGCACGTTCACGTGCCCGTTCAGATCCTGCCATTCGGGGGGTATGGTCAACTCGATCAGAACGGGCAGTTCCCGCACCTGACCGATGGTCGGCATGGGGGGCATGGGCATCGGCTAGAGCCTCTCTCGGTGCAATTTCATTCCCGCGCTTTCCCGGTCCCAGGTATCCGCGGTGACCCCTTGATCGCGGAAGACCACCTTGCGCGCCTTGTTGGTTTCCGTCTTGGGAATCTCATCCACCATCCGCACGTATCGGGGCACCATGAAATAGGCGAGCTTCGGAATCAGGAACTCGATCAGGGCACGCGGGTCGAGGGTTCGACCGGCTTTGATCTTCACCGCGACCAGCACCTCCTGCTCCTCGATCTCGCTCTTCACCCCCACCGCGATGGCTTCATCGACATCGGGATGAGACAGCACCGCGGCCTCGACCTCGAACGAGGAGATGTTCTCGCCCCGCCTGCGGACGGTGTCCTTGATCCGGTCCATGAAGAAGTAGTTGCCCTCCTCGTCCCGGCGAAACAGATCGCCGGTGTGAAACCAGCCATTGCGCCAGGCCCGCGCGGTCGCTTCGGGGATGCCGTCGTAGCCGGCGTTCATCGACCAGGGCAGGTCCGAGCGCACGATCAACTCTCCCGGAGAGCCGATCGGCACTTCGATGTCGTTATCGTCGACCAGCCGGCAGGCCACTCCGGTCCGCGGTCGTCCGCATCCGCCGAACACCTGGGTGTTGACCCCCGTGATCAAAGGCGACGAGACCTCCGTCATGTTGAAGCCGGAGATGTAGTCGAAGCCAAAGCGCGGGCCGAGCTTCACCGTCTGCTCGTTGATCGGCATCATGGTGATCCACTTGAGCGGATTGTCCCGATCGTCGGGCCGCGGCTCGCTCCTGGCCAGGAAAGCGCCCATCACCCCGATGAGGCCCGAGGTCGCGGCGCAGCGGCCCGCGCGCACCTGGTCCCAGAACTTCGTGGTGCTGAATCCATCCACCAGATAGAACATGCCGGAGCGGACGAGAGCGCAGTAGGTCGGACTGGTGCCGCCCACATGGAACATGGGCAGATTGACGAGGATGGATTCGCCCTCTTCGAGGTACCCGTAGTTCACCACCGCGGTTGTGTAGAGCTGCAGGTACGGGGAGAGCACGCCCCTGGAGGGTCCGGTGGTTCCGGAGGTGTAGATGATGCACTGGATGTCCCAGTGGTCGATCCCCGCGCGATCGTCGAGACTCGAGGCGTCTCCCTCGAGGGCGCTCGCGCCGATGACGTGCCGGAGTTTCGGAAGGTCGAGACCGGTGAGCCGCTCCACCAGGTCGGGGTGAGCCACCATGACCGAAGCGCCCGCGCTGTTGATGACGTGCTCCAGAACCTGGCCGCGATACGCGGTGTTGAGGGGCACGAAGACAGCGCCCAGATAGTTGGCGGCGAACCAGGTGAGAACCATGGGCATGCCGGTCGGGAGCCAGGCGTTCACGCGGTCGCCTTTTTTCACTCCCAGAGCCTGCAGCGCCGCGGCCCCGCTCCTCACGCGCTCAAGGCATTCGGCGTAGGTCCATCTGCTGCCGTCTTCGAACAAGGCCAC
Organism: Vicinamibacteria bacterium; assembly: GCA_031412915.1. Classification (GTDB taxonomy): domain Bacteria; phylum Acidobacteriota; class Vicinamibacteria; order Fen-336; family JAGNNV01; genus JAGNNV01. The sequence continues at coordinate 5,010 of JANODX010000219.1, forward strand.
GAGGCGGTCGGGATAGCGGGCGGCCCGGGCCTCCAGCATGAACTTCAAAACGCAATCCTCCCGCGCGGGCGCCTTTGGGTCGAACCAGGGCGGAGAGTGGGCCGCTTGGGTCATTCGCGGGTCCGAAGGCGCTCAGGACGCGGAGGCCGCGTAATACTTCTCGAGGGTCTCTTGACGGCTCATGAAATCGCGCCTCAGCTTCGCTGGTGGATCAGGTCGTCGAGCTGAACGCGGTCCGCGGCGAGCAGGGCCTTGACGCTCTCCGCGTTGACGTCGGCCACGATGATCTGACCGACTTCGTCGTGGACGTCGCTGAACAGGCCGTGCGCCTTCATCTTCTGCGCCTGGTAGCGATTGTCCTCGGTGGGGCTCACGTAGTGGACCGACGCGACCTTGTAGCGGTGGATCAGGAACAAGTGGATGAGGGTCATCAGGCGCTTCTTGCGCAGCCCCGGGTCGAAGGTGTTCTGGTCGCGCACCGACAGGAGATTGCGGCTGCGCCGGTCCACGATGGTCGCGAAGATCACGTTGGCGAGCTTCTCGCCCCGGCCGGGTGTGATGCTGAGCTCCAGCAGTTCGGAGCCGGCGGTGTGGGGGCGCAGGGCCACCTTCAACCCGGACGGGAGCTGATGGTGCTTGGTCCAGCTGGCCAGCCAGTCTTCGAGCAGCTTGGTCGGCACCTCCGTCTGCACCAGATGCTGGTGCTGGGTCGAGCCCTTCCCCATCGCCTTGGTGGCGGCCGTACCGCCCGACGCGGCCATGAGAGCGGCGTCGCCGCGCGGTCCGCCCACCAGGGTCTGGGGGGTCTTGTAGGGCGAGTCGACCAGCCGGAACTTGCGTTGCAGGCGGGCGAGCGACAGCATCCCGTCCTGCCGGAGCGCGCTGGCGAATTCCTCGGCGGCCAGGCCGTCGATCTGGTGTCCGCCATAGGTGATGAAATTGAATACGAAGCCGAGCTTCCCAAGCTCCTCCGGGAATCGCCGCATCTCGTCGTCGCTCATGCCCGTGGTGTCCCAGTTGAACGAGGGCGAGAGGTTGTAGGCCAGGAGCTTCCCCGGGAACCTGGCCCGGATCGCTTCCGCGAAGCGCTTTGCGTCCGCGAGGTCCGCGGTCTTGGTCTCCATCCACAGCAGGTCCGCGAAGGGTGCCGCCGCGAGCGACTTCGTGATCGCGTAGTCGAGCCCGCCCTGCACCTGGTAGTAGCCCTCCGGGGTCTTCGCGACCTCGCAGTCCCAGATGATGTTGACGCCCATGGCCTTGGCCCGGGTGCGTGCGGCGTGGAACGAAGTGCCGTTGGCGAAGGCCAGCCATTCGACGGGGTTCATCTCGAAGCGCTCGCCTTCGTTGGCGCGGAACGCGATCACGTCGGCGACCGCCTGCGGGTAGCTCTTGAGTGTGGCCTCGGCCTGCCAGGCCTCGAGGTAGCGCGTCTCGACGTGGTCGAGCAGCGCCTCCACGGTGGCGCCCTCCGCCGGTTTGAAGGCCTTGACCCCGTCCTCGATCGCTCGCATCACCCCCACCCGGGTGAGCCAGAGATTGGCCTCTTCGTACTCCGCCGCCGACACGTTGAACAGCAGATGCCCGCGCACGTCGTCGATTCCCAGTTCGCGCAGCCGCCTGAGGATGGCGAGGTAACCGACCTTGTAGGTCGGCAGCTCGACGTTGGTCGCCCCCAGGATGAAGGAGTGATCGCGCTCGTCCCCGCGCCCCTCCAGGAAGGTGGCGGATTCGGCGTCGGTGCGGGCCACGATGATGCCGGGCACGCGCATGATGTCGAGTTGGAAGCGCGCGGCGTTCAGCCGCTTGATCTGCTCGTCGGAAGGCACCAGCACCTTGCCGCCCTGATGGCCGCATTTCTTGGCCCCCGGCTTCTGATCTTCGATGTGGTAGCCCGGCACGCCCACCTCCACGAAGCGGCGAATCAGGTTGCGCACGTGCGCGTCGCCGCCGTGGCCGGTGTCCGCATCCGCGATGATGAAGGGCCGGAAGTCGACTTCGGGAGTGGCGGCGCGCTGGGCCTCACTCATGCGCGAACGCGCGAAGTGCTGGTTGCGGTCAGCCGCCAGCAGGGCGCGGACCATCGGCGCAGCCTCGTCCGGCACCTGAGAGAGCGGGTAGCTCGCCAGGTCGGGGCCCGGATCCTCCGTGACCGAGCCCTTGGCGGAGGTCGCCCAGCCGCCCAGATAGATGCCCTCGATGCCCGCACGTTTGAGCGCCACCGCTTGCCCCGGGGAGTAGGGGCCGAAGGTGGTGATCTGCTGGCCCGCCGCGGACAATGCCTGCAGCCGCGCGTAGAACTGCTCGGCCGCGATGCGAGCCACCGTATAGTCCGTCTGGATCGTGCCGCGTTGTTCCACGACCTGGCGGGCCGAGTAGAGCCGGGTGACGCCGTCGAAACGCTTGCTGGCGAACCAGCCGGCGGTCTCCGTCACTTCGGATTCGAAAGATTTCATGGGCTCGCTCCTCCTTGAAGGTGCTCAGGGCGCGTCGAAGTCCAGATTGGCGGTGATGCGCGTGCCCAGAGAGCCTAGCTGAAGCATGTAGTTATCGACCCGCCGCCGCGCCTCGGCCAGATCGCGATTGTTCAAATTGAGGTTCAGGAGATCGATGAACCAGGGCGCCTTCAGGGCACTTCCGACGTACGTTCTCACGATCTCCCGGGCTATGGGCAAGGTGGTCGTCTTGGAATCGTCGTGGACATCGCGGTTGCCGGCGGCCAGAAGCTTGGCGTATTCCTCGTCCAGCAACCGCGCGAACAAACCATCGGTGAACTTGTCTCCCTTGGCGATCCCGATCGACCCATCATCCTCTGTGAAGGGCGCCGCTTTGTGCAACCACTCCCAGAGGATGCTCAAGCGGATCTCGCCGGTCGCCATGTCTTCCATCAGGTAGAGAACATCGTCGTTGCCGAAGAAGTCGGCCGGCTTCAGAGCCGCCGCCTGGAGGCCCTGGAGGAACGCGTTGCCGTATTGCAGGGCCACGCTCAGCAGATCACGCGCGCCCCGCACGCTGCGCGCCGCGGGTTCCAGTAATCTGAGGCCTCGAGCGTCGGTCTCGGTGTAGCCGAGGGCAGGGAAGCGCCGGCCGAGCTGGTTGTCCTGCCCGGCCCTCTCCCACACCGGCCGCACGATGTGCACCATCTTCCAGTGCGCCACCCACTTCCCGCTCGCGCCCTCGCGCTGCTCCCGCTCCGCGCCCGCGGTGGCGCGCGTCATACCGTCTTTCACGCCGCGCTGCGAGCCCACCGGAATGTTGGGCTCCATCCCGCCCTGCCACAGCGCGTAGCGACCCAAAGCATCCGCGGTGTTGACGGCCCGCCGGACTCGGTCCTCGTAGTTCCGCATGTAGCCGTAGGTCATGGTGATGGCGTCGATGTTCGGATTGACGAACGACGGGTCCCAGGCCATGGCGTCGGAGACGCTGTTGATGTAGTCCCAGCGACCCGTGTTGTAGCCCACGAAGTGCAACCCCAGCGCGGCCCGGATCTCCATGAGCTGAAAGCAGGCCTCGATCTGCTCGACCAGCACGTAGACCTTGATCGTGCCCTCGGGCAAGGAGAGGTGCGCCTCGAGCGCCCTCAGCATGCGGTTCCACAGCCCCGCTTCCTCCGCGGTCTGGATCTTGGGTAGGTAGAGCACGATGGGAACTCCGGCCTGCCGCATCCGATCGTGATTGTTGACCACGAACAGGGTCAGGTCGACGATCGAGGCCGAGAAGCCGCCGCCGGCCGCCTTACGCACGTGCCGGTCGTCGAGGTGGAGCCCGCGCGGGCGGAACAGAACCGTGGTGAAGTCGAGCTGGGTACGCCAGTCGGCGATCGTTTCACGGCCGAAGAAGCGCCCCGCCCACGCATTCATCTCCGCCGCCACCTGCTCCGCGACCCCAAGGAAGAGCGGGTCACGGCCGATGGCCAGCTCCAAGTTTTTCTGGTTGTCCAGCGACATCGTGGAGATCTGTCCAAGCGCGTCCTCGCCGTCGAACATCCAACCGTCCGCGCCGGAAAGAAGGCCGTAGGCCACATTGCGAAGGCCCTGCTCGACGGATACGTTCGGGCGGGCCGCGGGCCCCGTCCCCTGGATCCATTGCCGGCGCAGGCGGGCGGGAATCTCACCGCCCACGAAGCGCCCCTCCCGCGCCTCCCGCACCCCGATGTTCGTGCCCGCGATGGTCTCAGCGGGGTCGAGGAACCGGATGCTCTCGCGCTCCCGCGCACGCCTCGCACGGCGCTCCAGGCGGGAAGCCATCAGGGCCACGCGCTGCTCGTCGAAGGGGGTCAGAGCCGCGAGGGCTTCAAGAGACGCCGAAGTCAGGACATCGGAGTAGCGGCGCTCGATTTCGCCGCGGAGTTCGAGGCGATCGGTACCGTGCCTGCCGTCGATCATGATGTGGCCTCTGGCGCGATGGGCTCCTCGGCCCTCGCGTGTCATGCCGGATTACGGGGACCGGACGCTTAGGATGAAGCGTCCAGGTAGGATTCTACCCGGCCGCAGACCATGACCGACTTCTCCCCTACCGAACGCGAGGCCGAACTCGAGAAACGCACCAGGCGCTTCATCCGGGACGTCGTGATCCCGTATGAGCGCGACCCGCGCCACACCCCCCACGGGCCCGCGCCGGAACTGGTCAAAGAACTGCGGGACCAGGCGCGGACGGCTGGATTGCTGGCCCCCCAGGCTCCCAAGGAGTGGGGCGGCCATGGCCTCAACCATCGCGAGACCGCGACCGTGCTGCGCGCGTCCGGCTACTCCCTGCTCGGCCCCGTGGCCATGAACTGCATGGCGCCCGACGAAGGCAACATGCATCTGCTCCACATGGTGGCGACCCCGGAGCAGAAGTTGCGCTACTTAGCACCGCTCGCCGCGGGAAACATCCGCTCCGCCTTCCTCATGACCGAGCCGGACGGTGGGGCCGGATCGGATCCCGAGATGCTCGCGACCACCGCGCGGCTCGATGGCGATCACTGGGTCATCGATGGACGAAAGTGGCTCATCACCGGGGCGGTGGGCGCAACCTTCGGAATCATCATGGCCCGCACCGGCGCTCAGGCGACCATGTTTCTGACCGACATGGAGGCGCCCGGAATCACCCTGGAGCGGGTGCTCGATACGCTCGATCAGTCGATTCCCGGCGGCCACGCCGTGGTCGGACTCCAGGGTCTGCGCGTGCCCGCGGCGCAGGTCCTGGGCACGGTGAACGAGGGCTTCCGCTACGCTCAGGTGCGACTGGCTCCAGCGCGTCTGACCCACTGCATGCGCTGGTGGGGCGCCGCCCATCGCGCGCACGACACGGCGGTCGAGTACGCCTCCAAGCGGCGCGCCTTCGGAAAAGTCCTGATCGAACACGAGGGTGTCGGTTTCATGCTGGCCAGGAACGAGGTCGATCTGCTCCAGACCAGGCTCCTGATCGACTACACCGCGTGGACGCTCGATCAGGGCTCGAAGGCCTCGACCGAGTCGAGCATGGCCAAGCTCGCGTGCGGCGAAACCCTGTTTCAGGTCGTCGATCGCTGCGTGCAGGTCCTCGGCGGCCTGGGCATCACGGCGGACACACCGGTGGCCCGGATCTTCAATGAGATCCGGGCCTTTCGCATCTACGACGGTCCCACCGAGGTGCACCTTTGGTCCCTGGCCCGACGCATCCAGCGGCGGCAGGGCCAGTCCGTCGCGAAGTAGGCGCCGCTTGGGTTCTCCGCCGCCCCACGAATTCCGGCCCGGGCTCGAGTTCGACGTTTCGTCTCTGACCGCGTATCTGACCCGTCATCTGGACGGATTCGAGGGTCTGCCCCAGGTTCGGCAGTTCCCCGGTGGTCAGTCGAACCCCACCTACCTTCTCACCACGGAAGCGCGCCGTTACGTGCTGCGCCGAAAACCGCCGGGCGACCTGCTGCCTTCGGCTCACGCGATCGACCGGGAATTCCGGGTGATGCGGGCGCTCTCCGATCGCACCGGCGTTCCCGTCGCCCGGCCCCTGCTCTTGTGCCGGGACGCGACGGTTATCGGAACAGACTTCTTCGTGATGGAGCATGTGGAGGGCCGGATCTTTTGGAACCCGACCCTGCCCGAGGTCCCTCCGGCGGAGCGCGCTGCGTACTACGAGGCCATGAACGACACGATCGCCCGTCTGCACGCGGTCGACGCGGACGCGGTGGGCCTGGGCGATTTCGGCCGACCGGAGAACTACGTGGGCCGGCAGGTGGCCCGGTGGTCGAAGCAGTATCTGGACGATGGGGCGGCGGGCCGCGACCAGCATATGGACCTTCTGACCGAGTGGCTGCCCCGCCACCTCCCGACCCACCAACCGCCCCCGGCCATCGTCCATGGCGACTTCCGCATCGACAACCTCATCTTTCATCCGACCGAGCCTCGGGTGGCCGCGATCATGGACTGGGAGTTGTCGACGATCGGCGACCCTCTGGCCGACTTCGCGTATCACCTCATGACGTATCGCATGTCGAGTGCTTCGGTCCAGGGCCTCCACGGGTGCGACCTCGAAGCCCTCGGCATTCCGTCCGAGGAGGCCTACGTCCGCGCCTACTGCGACCGCCGCGGGCTCAGAGGTCTTCCCGGTCTCGACTTCTACCTCGCCTTCTGCATGTTTCGCCTCGCCGCCATCTTCCACGGAATCCGCGGCCGGGTCGCCCGCGGAACGGCGGTCAGCCCCCAGGCGAAGAGGTACGCCGCCGAAGTCGAGGGCATGGCCCAGGCCGCCTGGACTCAAGCCCTGCGCGCGTCGGGCTAAACCAGCGCTGCGTGATGGCCGCCATCCACGGGCAGGACGGCGCCGTTGATGTACGACCCGGCATCGCTGGCCAGAAGGAGCACCGGACCGATCAACTCCGACATTTCCCCCGTTCTCCCGGGGGGGATCCGCTGCACGTAAGCCTGGCCGGCCTCGGAATCGAAGAACTCCTGGTTCATTTCCGAGACGAACCACCCCGGGGCAAGCGCGTTGACGCGAATGCGGTGCTTCACGAACTCCAGAGCCAGGGTGCGCGTCAATTGGATCAAGGCGCCCTTGGATGCGGAATACGACGAATAGCCCACGGCCGACCCCATGCCCAGAACCGAGGCGACGTTAACCAGGCTGCCGCCGGTCTTCGCCCCCACCATCCGACGCGCCGCCTCCTGGCTCACCTCCCAAACTCCGAAGAAATTCGTCTCCATCGTCCAATCGAGACGCTCGCGGGTGGTCTTGAGAAAACTCCTGGCTTCGGCGACACCCGCGTTGTTTATGACAATGGTCGGCAAGCCCAGAGCGCTCTCGACTTCATCGAAGGCGTTCTTGATGCTCGTTGTGTCGGTGACGTCAAGAGCGACCGAATGGGCCTGACCTCCGGACGCTCGGATCTTCTCGGCCAGCGCCTTCGTGCGGTCCACGCGACGCGCGGCGAGCGCCACCCGGGCCCCCGTAGCCGCGAGTCCTTCGGCGAGCGCTGCGCCGATGCCGCTCGAGGCCCCGGTGATGAGGGCGATACGTCCGTCGAGACGAAACTGCTTGAGGGGATCCATGATGCCGGGAAGAATAGGCGAAACCGCGCGCCGGAATCTGCCAGAATCGGCCCATGCCCGATGTGAATGTTTCCGATCTGCTTGGCTCGTGGGAGCTCATTGAATGGCGCATCGAATACTCCGAAGGCCGCGACCCGAGCTGGCCGTTCGGCAAGGACGCCGCGGGACTTCTGATGTACGCCCCGGATGGCTGGATGAGCGCCACCATGACGAAGCGCGTGCGCGCGGCCCTGGGCGACGGCACCGCGATGAAACCGGACGAAGCCTCGAGGGCTCGCTCCTTCGGCGAGTATCTCGCCTACTGCGGAACCTGGACCTTGACCGGCTCAACCGTGTCGCACGATGTCCGCATGTCGATGAACCCCGTCCTGATCGGTCTGCCCCATGCGCGCGCGGCGCGCCTCGAAGGCGGGGTGCTGACCCTGATCGCGAAAGAGCCCGGACCGGTGGGCCAGACACGCACGCACCACATCCTCTGGCGGCGCCCGGCCTAGAAACAGAATCCGGATACGGGTCGGCCGGAGCCCGCCCGGGCACCCTGGGGCGGCCGGGTACGACGAGCCTCTCTGATGGGTCCGCGACGCACGCCGACCGCAGCGGGGAAAAGCCGTCGCCGATCAGTTACGCTACAGATTCACCTTTCCGGGGAGACTTCGATGCCTATACGCACCCTGTTCGCAGCGTCCGCACTCCTTCTCGCGGCCTTCGCCTCGGTGGCTTCGGGCCAGCAGCAGGCTGCCGAGGCGCCTGCGGCGAGCCGTCCTTCGATGACCCGGCCCGCGGTGGCTGGGCGGAACGGACTGGTCACGAGCGGTCATCCCATCGCGTCGTCGGCCGGTCTGCAGATCCTCCTCAAGGGCGGCAACGCCTTCGACGCGGTGGCCGCCGTGGGTGCGATGGCGGCGCTGGGCGAGCCCGAGATGAACGGCATCGGCGGCAACGGCTTCATGACCGTTTTCCACAAGGCGAGCGGCAAGGTTTGGTCGGTGTCGATGACGGGTGCGGCCCCCAGGGCCCTGGTCCCCGCGGAGATGACGCCTGACCTGCTGAACGCCGGCATGAAGGCCGGCATCACGCCGGGCAACATCGGCGGCTACCTGTCGATCATCGAGCGCTTCGGCACCATGACGCTCGCCGACGTGTTCGCGCCGGCCATCGAGTATGCCGAGCAGGGCTATCCGATCGACCCGATGCTGGCCCAGTCGATCGCGCGCGGCCGGGTGAACCTCGCGAAGTACCCGACCACCGCGAAGATCTTCATGCCCGACGGCGCGCCGCTCCGGACCGGCGATCTGCTGAAGAACCCCGATTACGGCGCCACCCTGCGCAAGCTCGTCGAGGCGGAAGCCCAGGCCAGGGCCAGGGGCGCTTCGCGGGAGGCCGCGATTCGCGCCGCCTTCGACCGTTTCTACAAGGGCGACATCGCCCAGGAGTTCGACCGCTTCTTCAAGGCCAATGGCGGCGTGCTCACGGCCGCCGATCTCAACGCCTTTTCCGTGCAGTGGACCGAGCCCCTGCACACGCGCTACCGCGGGTATGACGTCTACAGCAATCCGGCCACCTCGCGCGGCGGCTTCGAGGTGCTGATGGGCGCCAATCTGATCGAGGCCGTGGACCTGAAGGCGGCGGGCGCCAACTCCCCCGCCGCCCTCCACGCGGTCATCGAGTCGATCAAGATCTCGAAGGCCGACATCTACAAGTACGTCGCTGACCCTGCATTCGTCAAAGTGCCCACGGCAGGTCTGCTGTCGCGCGAGTTCACGGCGGCGCGCCGCGCGCTCTTCGACCCCGCGAAGGTCATGGCCTATCCGCCTTCAGGCGTCCCCGAGGGTAGCCCCATGACGTCGCCGCACGCGGCCGGCCCGGTCTTCGATGAAGCCTATGATCCCGAGCAGCACACGACGTCGTTCTCGGTGCTCGATCGCTTCGGCAACGCCGTGGGCGTCACCCCGACGCTCGGCGGCCTCTTCGGCAGCAACGTCGTTGTGGGCAGCACCGGTTTGCTGCTCAACAACGGGATGCGCCTCGGCTCGACCTCGCCCTACCCGACCGACGCCAACTACGTGGGCGCCGGCCGGATCCCGATCCTGAACAACTCGCCGGTCGTGGTGCTGAAGGACGGCCGGCTGGCTTACGTATTCGGCACGCCCGGCGGTGAAACCATCGGCCAGACGGAACTTCAGGTGCTGATCAACCTGGTGGACTTCGACATGCCGGTGCAGCAGGCCATCGAGGCCCCGCGCCTGTCGCTCACCGCGGCGCCGAACTTCTACCGGCCGGGGGCGGCGATCACCGTTCAGATCGAAGGACGGATGCCGGCCGACACCATCAATGCGCTCAAGGCCATGGGTCACACGGTGGAGGTGCTGCCCGGCTGGGGCACCCTCGGCCACATGCAGGTCATCCGCATCGACCAGAAGACCGGGGCGATGACGGCCGGAGCGGACCCACGGCGCACCGGCTACGCGATGGGGTACTGAAAAAAGCGCCGGACATCCGCCTCGAAGGTCCCGCCTGCCGTCCCGAGAGCCCTACGGCTGGGTGGGCGGCACTCCAGGACGATCCAACAGCTTCGTGATCTCGGGTGGAGCGGCCTCGCCGGCCTTCAAACGATCGAACAAGGCGCGGTCGAAGTAGTCGCGCCACTCGGAGATGAGAGAGCCGCGGAACGTCATCACACCCATGTAGGGGATGGCCACCCGACGCTTCTCCGCGGTCAGAACGAAGTCGTCGACGCCTTCCAGAAAGATCTGCTGGCCGCTCACCGCGTGGGCGAAGATCCGCCACTTCACTTCCGAGATCGCGGAGCCGAAGACTTCGAGGAACGCACGCATCGCCGGCTTGCCGATCTTGGGCGGTGTGCCGACGTGCGAATACCAGACGATGTCGTCGGTCACCCGCGCGAGTACCGCGTCCATGTCCTTGCGGCGCCAATCCGAGATCAGTCCGGTGACCGCGTCGATGTAGGCGGTCTTGCTCGCGGCGCCGCCGGTGGCGGCCGCGACGGTGAGCGTGGTGGCGCCCGTGGCCTTGACGAATGTGCGTCGGTTCATGATGACTTCTCCTGGCAGAGCAACAAGGTACTCGTCAATCCTGCGTCCGCGGAGCATAGGACATAAGCACCCTCATCGCCCGAAGGTAAGTCGTCCGCCGCATCCGTGATGCGCTTCGGACTCGCCGGGGTCAGGCAGACGCGCTCGCGGCCTCTTCAGCCGCTCGGGCATGGCCATCGATCATGGTCCCGATCTCCTTCAGTAACGGCGCGGGCAGGTTGTGCCCCATCCCTTCCATGACCACCAGCCGGGCGCCCGGGATCTTGCCCGCCACATCCTTGCCGCAGGCCAGCCGGGTGAGCGGGTCGTCGCTCCCGTGAATGACCAGGGTCGGCACATCGGTCAACCCGAGGAGGTGAGAGCGGTCGCCGGCGGTCAGAATCGCCGCGGTCTGCCGCACCGCACCGTCTGGATGGTAGGAACGCGCCAGAGATCGATCCACATAGGCGTTCAACACGTCGGCGGATTCGGGGTAGAGCGAACCCTCGAGCGAACGAAGAAACCCCACGTACCATCGCCGCACAGCGTCATGGTCTCCCTTGTCCTTCGGTCGGTTCATAGCAGCGGAGACCACCCCCTTCGCCGGCTTGGGCAACTTGCGGGACCCGCTGGTGGTCATGATCAGGCACTGCGACAAGACTCGCTCCGGGTAGGTGGCGGCCATGATCTGCGCGATCATCCCGCCCATCGAGGCCCCCACCACGTGCGCTCGCTCGATTCCGAGCGCGTCCAGCAGACCCAGCGCATCGCGCGACATGTCCCCCAGCTCGTACGGCGGGTAGACCGGCCGGCCCAGGCTCAGCCGAAGCATGATCGAGGCGATGTCAGGCGTCCCCAGTTCGTCCAACTGCTGCGACAGCCCGGTGTCCCGGTTGTCGTAGCGGATAACCCGAAAGCCGCAGCGGGCAAGGTCCTCGCACAACGAGTCGGGCCAGGCGATCAGTTGAGAGCCCATGCCCATGATCAACAGGAGCGCGGGAGCGTTCTTCGGCTGCTTGGGCTCGATGATCTCGTAGTAGAGGACCACACCGTTGGCAAGACATCGCGGCATAATCGGACTCAGTCCCCCGCTGGCGCCACCCCGGTCGAACCAGCCGCCGGAGACAGGGGGAACCACCATCGCGGCTCGAAGGCTTGCCACTGACCATCGGGCTGAGCGAGCCGGTCAGCCAGCACGTACATCACCATCGGATCCATCGCCATGGCGCCGTGCGGGCAGAACACCTTCACACTTTCGGTGTGCGGTCCGGGCTCCTGGTAGGCCGCCTTCCAGGGGATGACCCCGTCCAGCCGGCTGTACACCGCGGTCAGGGGAACACTGGGAGTGGGCAGGTACTCCCGCGTGAATTCGGCCCGCGCTCCCGGGGCGTGGCCGGTGCCCCACTTGTAGAGCCAGTTGAGATGGGTGGCCTTCGGATCTCCCGCGTGGGGCGCGGCCAGGGTCACCACGCACCGGATCAGCTCGGGGTGACGATTGGCGAGCACGCGCGCGAGGGTGCCGCCCAAACTCCAACCCACGAGGCTGACCTTGTGGCCGGAACGCCGTTTCGCCGACTTCAGGATCGCGAGCGCCGTATCGAACACGCCGGGGGTCGGGCCCCGGTTGCGTCCCTCTCCCCACTGCAGCACCTCGTAACCACGCGAACGCAGAAACCAGCTCAGAGCCAAAAGGGACCCCTCGCCGGCGAGAAGGCCGGGCAGGACCAGCACCGGGTGGCCGTCTCCGCTGGGCAAGCCGCGCAACCAGGGCACGGACAGACCAAACGGCACCACCCCGAAGGGACTCAACAGCTCCAGGAATAGATTGCTGAGGGGCGGCTTCGCTGATTTCCGCTTCGTCATCTGCCTCCCAACGATAGCGCGCACCTGGCGTCGATCACTCAGGAGTCACAAGCGTCCTTCCTGACTTCCTTGCATAGCCCGAGACGCCGCGAGGTCAGCGTAGGGTCACCTCCACCATCCGCAGATCCCCCGCGAAGCCGCCCGCCGGCCGGTAGTACGTGATGGTGGCGGATGCTTCGACCAGCTCAGCGTCCGTGCCGCCCGGTGGCTGAGCCTGTCGAAGCCCCGACGGGTCCATAGCCTTGGCGAGACCGAAGCCGAGAACCTTGCCCGCGCCGTCGGTGCGGACCTTGATGTTGGCGGGCTTGAGGTCGCGCTGGATGCTGCCCTGCTCGTGCGCGGCTTCGAGAGCCTCCGCGATTTGTCGGGCGATGGGCAACGCCTCGGCGACAGGTATCGGCCCGCGGGCCATGTGCGCGGAGAGATCGTCACCCTCGACGAGTTCCATCACGAGTGCTCGTGACGCCGCGCCCGCCGATCCGCTGACTGAGGTGGACCTGGCTATCGACACCCCTTCAGCGGCCACACCCGCCTGGCCGAAGGACAGGACGATGTGACTCTCCACTCCGCGGCTAGACTCGCTCGGATGATCGCTCGACCGCGCTCGCCGAAAGCCGCGCCGTGACTCCTCCGGCCGTAGACGATCCCCTTCGGCCCTTCCTCTCCGCCCCCGAAGGCCTCGTCCTCGACGGGGGCCTCGCCACCGAGCTGGAGCGCAAAGGCTTCGACCTCGCCCACCCGCTGTGGTCGGCACGCCTCCTGCGTGAGGGACCCGTTGCCATCGCCGCCGTGCACCGGACCTACCTGGAGGCGGGCGCGGACTGCATCACGACCGCGAGCTACCAGGGCACCATCGAGGGCTTCCGGCGGGAGGGGGCCACCGCCGCCGAGGCCGCCGCCCTGCTGCGGCTCTCGGTGAGCCTGGCTCTCACCGTCCGCGACGCCTTCTGGGCCGAGGCGGGGCGCGAGCCGAACCGGTTACGCCCGCTCGTGGCGGCCAGCGTCGGCCCCTACGGCGCCTACCTCGCCGACGGATCCGAATACACGGGCGAATACGACCGCGACGAGGCGGGGCTCGTGGCCTTTCACCGTGACCGGATGCATCTCCTTCTCGACGCAGGCCCGGACCTCCTGGCCTGCGAGACCATTCCGTCCGCGAAGGAGGCGCGCGCTTTGGCCCGGCTGCTCGCCGAGCGACCCGAGGCGCGGGCCTGGGTGAGCTTCAGCTGTCGGGACGGATCGCGGCTCTGCGATGGGACGCCGTTCGCGGACTCCGTCCGTGCGATGGCCGAAGCGCCCCAGGTGGTGGCGGTTGGCGTGAATTGTACGGCGCCATCACACGTAGGTGAGCTGCTGCGCGCGGCCGCCGCCGTCACCACGAAGCCGCTCGTGGCCTATCCCAACTCGGGCGAGACCTACGACGCCGCGACCAAGGTCTGGAGGGGGCTCTGTGACCCCGCGGACTGGGGGGCGCGCGGCCGAGCCTGGCGCGCC
>JANODX010000220.1:0-2455 GCA_031412915.1 Vicinamibacteria bacterium
TGAGAAACCCGTTTAAGAACGCCCCATTTCACGCACTTTCCGATCCGGCTGGACCCCGGCTTTCGCCGGGGTGACGGAGGTAAGGTTTCTTCCAACAGTCACGAAGGTAGTCCGTGGACCGGCTCGCAATGACGTAGGGCGAATCAGCTTGGCTCAGGCTACGCGGCGGTGGTTTGGGCCTTGATCGGGAGCGGTCGCGAGTGCGGCAGGCCGAGAGACTCGCCTCGCGGCTCAGGGGAGGCGAGCGCAGCTCGCCGTGAAGCCATTACAGCGCTTTGTCAAGCGGACTCACGACGTGAGTATGTCAGATCTGACATACTCAATCAAGCTTGCTGTGGTCTTGCCGTCGCGGGTCTTCAGCTCGTCCTTGGCGCGTATTTCCATCTCCCGGTCCGGGTATTGATACCGGTGGATCACATGGCTCGATTGGCTCCGCTGGCATTTGGATCGGCTTTGGTTCATTTGCGGGGAACCGCGTTGGAGCGAACTGCTTTGGAAACCTGAGGTTACAAGAGGTCTTTGGCTGGCTTTGGAGCATTTCGAGGGGCGACGGCCCAGGATTCGGCCGCACTTGCTCCAAATGATTCCCTCATCCTCAGTCATCCCTCAGGCGGTAGCGAGCACCATTCCGGGTCCCTTCCATCGTCACCGCTTTCGATAGAACCAGCGCGGCCAACGCACGCCTCAACTGGGGGCGGCGGACCTCCGGACCAACGCGGCTGCTGATTTCGCCGATCTTGGACCGGGGATAGCGTCGGAGGTCTTCCCGCACCAGTTCGGCGAGGCGATGCGGTTCGATGCGTTTTAACGACGTGGGGAGCTTGACTCCCGAGTCCTTCAGCAGGGCGGGGTCAACGAAGTACCGTGTCCCCTTCGTGCGGCCACTGGTGAGGACAAGCCCCAATGACGGGAGCCGGCCCAGCCACCGGGTGAGGTCATCCGAGCCCGCCGTAGCCAGCGCGGCGGCCAGTTCGCGTGCCGTCATGCCCTCCGACTGGGCCAGGAGGCCAAGGGTGATTCGTTCCCGCTGCGTCAACTGGAAGCGGGCATCCGCTTCCGCGCTCAATCGCATGACCTCGGGCTTTGCGATCTGCCGCTCGATCGTGATCTTCACCCAATCGGCGCCCTCCTCGGGTGCTGGCGCCGGGCGGCCGTGCGAAAGCAGCCGGTCATACATCAGATCGAAACCGCTGCCCTCGCGCTCCATCAGCCCGAGGTCGTGAAAGACCCGGGCCAGACCTTCGTTACGGCGTCGGCTGGCGTGGAGGATGTTGCGGGGCGTCACGCCGAGCGGCAAGCGACCGGGGTTCACGACTTCCAGACGGTCGGGATGCAGATTCAGGAAGATATCGCCACGCTGAGTGTAGGGCCGATGCACCAACGCGTTGACCAGAAGTTCCCGCACTACCTTCTCGTCGTAGGCTGGAACCTGGCGCCGGTACAGTCCCTCGGCCACCTCGTAGCTCTCGCGGAAGTCCGGTACCTCGCGCCAGACTGCATCCACCAAGTCGATCGGCGACGGCTCTCCATCGTCCCAAACCCACTTGTTGATCTTCTGGCCCAGCGCGTCGTACTTGATCGCCTGAAGCAGCGGTGCGGTGCCCAGCGCCTGCCGGTCGGCGGACGAGCCCACGAGTAGGACGCCCATACGCGTCAGGGTCGGCCCTTGCGCCATTGCATAGTGCGCAAGGAGTTCATCCACGCCCTTCTCTTTCACTGAGTCCTTGACGCGGTCCGAGGAACGAATACCTTCGATGAAGAGTGCCAATTTGTCGGGGTTTGCCGAAGCCCGCGGCACACCGCTGTCCATAGCCTCCCATGTACGGCCCGGACGCTCGTTCGCGAGGCGCAGGACGTCGTCTCCAAGCACGGGCACGCAGCTGTCGGCCACCCGCAGGAAATAGCGTCCATCCGACGTGGAGGCCACGCTGGCGGAGCGGTCGACGACGAGTTCAATGAACTCCCCACCGTTGGTCGCGCGCTTCACGCCAGGCAGCACCTGCACGTTCACGGTCAACTCGCGATGCGCTTTCGCATTCGATCCAGCAGGTCGGCAGGCTTCGGCTGTTGAGTCATCAACTCGCGAATCGCCTGGAAGACCACCTTGAATTGCGAGTCGTACTTCGTTTTGAGCACGTCGAGCTTCCGGGCAAGATCCTTGTTGGTCTGAAGCATCTCGCGCAGTCGAACGAAGGCGCGCATGATCTCGATGTTGACCTGCTCATCCACGGAAAGCTGGAACATGAAGTCCTCCGGAAAGCGGTCTCGATTTCGCGCCACCTGCTGGTTGAGGCCCTTCACCGAAACCTGATAGAGCGTTGCCAGGTCTGCGTCAAGCATCACCCTGTGTCCGCGGATCAGGAGAATCGCGCGCTCGATGAGCCCTGAACTTGAGGTCACAATTTGTGACCTCAAGTTGGTCGTACTCGCCATGGTTCTTTCCCTCAATTCGCTT
>JANODX010000221.1:0-22850 GCA_031412915.1 Vicinamibacteria bacterium
GCTTTAGGTTCGGATTGGCGGACCTGGACAGCTTCTGATCAGCTGATTCCGAAGAGCGCCATTCAACTTCACCACGGGCCGCTTAGGCCATTCGCTGAAGACTCCACAGATTGGAACGAAGGCGGAGGCGCCAGAAGAAGAGCCGCCTCGCCCAGGTAACTCGACTGAAAAGCCCCTTTGTTCGCCGGCGCAGAGACGACGTTGAGGGCGTTGCTTCTGCCCGACGCTGCCTACCAGAGGAAGTCACGGGCTTGTACCCCATGAGCCGCATTCCCTCCTCACACTCTCGTTCGATCCAGGCGATCTGCGATTCTTCCAAGCCGCGGAAGCGACCAACGCTCCCCGCATTGATCGGTTCGCGAAGGCGCTCATGGCCTTGGTGAGCTTCGAGGAAGAGCGGTGTCGTCCGCGCCGGATCCAGAACTGCCGGATCCCAGGCTTCGCCCAGCCGGTCACAGATCGCACGCAGCGCAACATCGGGCGCCGTCACCAGCTGTTCGTATCGCACCAGCAACACCCGCTCGCGATGAGTCCTAAGGGCGCTGGCGGCTTCGTTCCAGTCCGCGGTCATGCTCGCCAGAGAACGGTCGAACGATCGAAGACCTGAGTAGGCCGAGTCCCGAGGATCTCTGACCATGAAAAGGATGGGCGAATCGGGAAGGTCTCGCTCGATCACGTCGAGATACCGGCAGTGCCGAGGCGTTTTTTCACCGCTTCGCGGCTTTCCACAACTCCCGGCGTAGGCATCGAGCCAGGCGGTGAATACTCCCGGGACATTGGGGTCCTCGACCCGCGCCAGGATGTCCTGGGCGGAAAGCGGGACCAGCCCGATGTGACGCGCCACCTTCGCCACTTCGTCCACAAAACGCGCCAGGGACCTGGGATTCGACAGAGGTTCGTAGCAGACTCGAAGCCGCTGAAAAAGTGGATAAAAGTTCGTCTCCGCCAATACCTCGAGCCGTGGATGACGACTGAGCAACATACTCAGGAGCGTCGTCCCCGAGCGAGCGGGGCCAACGATAAAGAAAGGGGCTTTCGTCAAGTGAGGGTTCCGGCTAGACCTTCAACAGGGCGCTAGGCTTCGGCGAGGCCGAGCGCCCATATTGACGAGCGGTTGCGCCATGGTGTCGAAGACAAGTCCCGCCGGCCACATCGGTCAAGAACTCACCACGAGAAATTGGAACCACTACCGATATCCTCTCAAGAGCGTAAGCGAAACGAGCGCGATTTGCCAGTCCATTCGCGCGGCCGCGGAGCGGCGGTGGCGCCCGCCCGGCGCACTCCAGGAGCAGGCGGGCGCGCCTGAGCGCGCAGCCTCCCCTCGGGCCACGCTGCTTCGTCTCCCCCGTATCCTTGGCCTCCTGGCTTGTTCTACCTACGCCCGCGGCCTGAGCGGTAGTGCCTAGAGCCCAATGGTCCACTGGCGCTTGGAACGGCGTCTCATTGTGACGCCCCGTGAAGTGTCATACAACAGGGCGATCGGAGGAGGGCGGGTTCTCTACGATCACGGCTCCTCAGCGTTCTTCCAAGTGGACGCTGTTTTCAAGACCCGAGGAGGGCACCATGAGAAGTCATTCACATCCAATTACGCATTCGACGTTTTCCCGTTTCTCGAGACTCCAGAATGGAGGGATACTGCGCTATGCGGTAGTCGCGGCCATACTGGCTATGACGCTCTGGGGCTGTGGCAGTTCGAGCCCCACGTCACCGACGACCGCCGCGGCGCCCACGGTGGAGCCCTGTACGCAGACTTCGCTCCTCGGCGGCGCCTTCGCGTTCCCGCCAAACACAGCGGACTTCGAGACGATCACGACGACCACGACCGGCCGCGTGGACCTGACCCTGGACTGGACGCTCAGCAGCACTCCAATGGCCCTGTTTGTGTTTCGGGGGGCCTGTAGCTTCGATCAGTTCAAGGCTAACGCCTGCACCTATCTGCTCCAGCTCAGTGGCCCACCGAAGCCCCTAAAGGGTTCGGTCCCTAACCTGGCCCCCGGCACGTACGGGGTCATCATCGGCAACCCCAGTTCTGCACAGGAGTCGGTGTCGATTCGTGTTGTCCTCAGCAGCGCAAGCTGTCCGGCTGCGTCGTCGGCGATGAGCCAGAGCACCCGCGAGCCTTCCTTAGGGATCAGCAACGGACAGACGGGTATGTTAGGCCGTTAGATGTGGCACAACAACGATAGGGGGCCGTGTTCTACGATCACGGCTCCCCATCGCTGCGCCGAATGGACAGGGAGCGTCTGACGAAAAATCAACAGTCTCGCAGCGCATGGAGACGCCGGAACAATCATTCCATCCCGACCGCGAGCGGCGGCTGTCCGGGCCGCTGGCGCGGGATGTGTGCCTCGGTGGACACGATTCTCGAGGCAAGGTCGCGATGGCTCTCCGCGATGGCCTGGGCGAGACCATCCAGGCCCGAGATCAACGCGCGAATCGCCGCCTGATGCTCGCGTGGCAGCGCATCGGCCAGTCGATCTGCGTCGATAAGTGAAGTCCTTGCATCCTGGACGATCTCGTTGACATTCATGGGAATCCGCCTCCAGCGTCTTTTAGGAGCGCGCCAGGGCATTCCTGTGACGATTGTCTGCATGACGCGATCGAACGCAAAAGTTCACATGCGCGAAACCCGGCGAGCTTAGGTCCCTTCGCAGGCCAACCGATTCGCTCTATGACTGCCGTACAGGGCAACGTGCCGGCTATGCGCGATCGCGCCGGAACTTCCCTCGACCTCCCGACGTAGACTCTTTTGCGGGCGGGCTCAGCGTCGAGCGCGCTCATCGCAAAGGAGGTGTACCGTGGCCAAGTTCCTGCTGTGGTTGATCCTGTTGGTCCTGTGCTGGCCGCTCGCCCTCCTCGCCCTGGTGCTCTACCCCTTCGTCTGGTTCCTGCTCCTGCCCTTCCGGCTGCTCGGGATCGCGGTCGGCGGCGTCCTCGCTTTCCTGAAGGCCGTCATCTATCTGCCGGCGCGAATCGTCCGGGGCCCGGGCGCCGCGTAAGGCGCTTCGCATCCGGCCCGGTCCTCGCCGGAGTCGGATTCGGCACACGACACTGCTCCACTTTGTGGGCAGCTACGGCAAGGGGCCGCCAGGAGGACGGAAGTTTCGTGGTGACGGATGTTTGGGAATCGGCGGAGTTGCTCGCCGAATTTGGCAAGACGCTGATGCCCATTCTCATCAAAGCAGGAGTGACCCCGGCCGAGCCCCAGGTCCATCCCGTCCACAACACGATCGCGGGATAGAGGCCGCGTGATTCGGGTACTATGGCCCGCCCCGCACATTTCAGGGCTGGGCGGATCAGAGGAAAATCAGATATGAAGACCATGTTGACGCGATTCGGCGCCCTCGTCGTGGCGCTTTCCCTCGGCGGCTGCGCCCAGCCGCCCCCGCCCCCGCCGGTCGAGGCGCCCGACACCCGCGCCGCGGACGAGGCGGCCATCCGCGCGGCGTCGAAGGAATGGGCCGTCGCGGCCCAGGCCAGGGACGCCGAGAAGTACTCGTCGTTCTACGCCGACGACGCGACGCTGATGATGGAGGCCGTCCCCGACATCAAGGGCATCGCCGCCCTCCGCGAGGCCATCTCCGGGATGATGAAGGACCCCAACTTCGCGCTCAGCTTCGAGACGACAGCGGTCGAAGTCGCGCGCTCGAGCGACCTCGCCTACGAGCTGTCGACCTACAGCTTGACGATGAGCGACCCGAAGACCAAGAAGCCCGTCGCGCAGAAGGGCGGCGGCGTCGTTGTCTGGAAGAAGCTCGGCGGGAGCTGGAAGGTCCTGCTGGACGTGCCCGTCTCCGATCCGCCAGCCTAGGCGTCCCGAGCGCCTCAGAGCGGCTCTTGGTGATCGGGTCAGTTCACCGGGCCGGACGATGTCTTCTTTTCGGTGTCTCCCACGGCGATGAGTTCATCGTCACTCCGGAGGAGGAGAAGGCCGCGCGAGATCACGGGCGAGGCGAGGAACCGGCCGTCGAGCTGGTTCCTCGCCAGGATCTCGAACTCGCGCGATGCCTTCAAGACGACGGTCTCGCCGCTCTCGCTCACGAAGTAGATCTTGCCGTCTCCGGCGACGGGTGCGGCCGAGTAGAGGTTTCCGGTGCGGCCCTGGAACAGGCGCTTGCCGGTCTCGGCGTCGGCCCCCTGGAGGATGCCCGCATCGCTCGCCAGATAGACCACACCCTGGTAGTGAACGGTCGATGAGACGTAGGGCGCGCCGGTGGGGATGTGCCACAGGAGGTTCTTGGACCCTTTGATGTCCCCGCGGCCGCCCGGCCGGATCGCCATGTAAGGACCGCTGCGATAGCCGCGGCTCGCGAAGATCACACCGCCCCCGAAGGACGGGACGTGGATGGGGAACTGGTTCGGCTCGTCGTAGAACCACAGGCGCTCTCCCGTCTTCGGGTCATAACCCTCGAGACGGTGGCTGGAGTTCACCACCAGTTCGTCGCCGCTCGGTCCGGACACCACGATGGGTGTCGAGTAGGAACGCAGTCCCTTGCCCCGGTCCGCCTTCCACACCTGCTTGCCGGTTCGCTTGTCGAGGGCGAGCAGGTACGACGCGGGATCGTGGTCGCACTGAAGGATGAGGGTGTCGCCGTACAGCGTCGGCGAAGAGGAGTGCCCCCAGGTGATCGCGTACGAACCGTATTCCTTGGCGAGGTGCTTCTGCCACACGAGCTTGCCCTTGAGGTCGAGGGCCACCATCTGCCCCGTCCCGAACCAGGCGTAGACGCGCTCGCCATCGGTGGCCGGGCTCGGATTCGCGAGGTTCGTCTTGCGGTGCACTTCGGGCAGCGAGTCGGCGGTCCGCTCGGCGGGAAGCCGGTATTGCCACAGACGGCGGCCGTCCTTGCGGTGGAACGATTCGATCAGGAAGACGACGCCTTCGCCCGACGTCCCGCCGATCGAGCGCTCTTCGGGAAAGTCCCCGCCCTGGCCGAGCGAAGGATGGTTGCCCGGCCGAACGTCGCCGCGTCCCGACTGCGAGGTCACGATGACCTGGTCGCCGAACACCACCGGCGAGGAGACGCCCTGGCCCTCGAGGCGCGCACGCCACGCGATGTTCTTGTCCTTGCTCCAGGTGAGGGGCAGGCCTTTCTCCTGGCTCACCCCGTTTCCCTGAGGGCCGCGCCACTGTGGCCAGTCCTGGGCGTTTGCGATCGCGCAAGGGATCGACAGGGTCAAGACGGTCAGGGCAATTCTCTTCATGGCGCCTCCTAAGGTTCTTCCGGAATTGTATTCTCCCCCCTCACGCCGCACTCGATGATGACCAACCGCTCCCTGATTCCCGCGGCCCTGCTGATGCTCTCCACCGGGGCGATGGTCCGGGTCCGGGCCACGAGCCCCGCCGCCCTCGACTGGCCGATGTGGGGCGGCACGCCATCGAGAAACATGGTGTCGTCTTCGACCGGGTTCCCGACGGAGTGGGACGTCGCCACGAAGAAGAACATCCGGTGGGCGGCCGACCTGGGCTCGACGAGCTATGGAAATCCCGTGGTGGCGTCGGACCTCGTCTTTGTCGGCACCAACAACGACGGGCTGCGCGACCCGAAGCAAGAAGGCGATCGGGGCGTGCTGATGGCCTTCCGCGAGGCCACGGGCGAGTTCTGGTGGCAGCACACCCACGACAAGCTCGAATCCGGCCAGGCGAACGACTGGCCCTATCAGGGTGTCGCTTCCTCCCCCCTCGTCGACGGCAACCTCCTCTATTACGTGAGCAACCGCGCCGTCCTGTTCTGCGTGGATGTCGAGGGATTCCGCGACCAGGAGAACGACGGCCCCATTAAGGACGAAAAGCTCACCGGCCCGCGCGACGCCGATGTCATCTGGTCCTTCGACATGATCAAGGAACTCGGCGTCTTTCCCCACAACCTCGCCAACTCCTCGCCCACCCTGTCGGGGGACCTTGTGTTCATCGGCACGTCGAACGGCCACGACGAGACCCATGCGAAGGTTCCCAGGCCGAATGCACCCTCCGTCATCGCCGTCGACCGGCGCACGGGGAAGCTCGTGTGGCAGGACAACTCGGTCGGCGACCGGATCCTGCACGGGCAGTGGTCGTCGCCCGCGGTGGGCTCGATCGGCGGCGTGATCCAGCTCGTCTCCGCGCAGGGCGACGGGTGGGTGAGGGGGTACGAAGCCCTTACCGGGAAGAAGCTCTGGGAATTCGACACGAATCCGAAAGACGCGGTCTGGCCGAAGACCCGCAACGAGCTGATCGCCACCCCCGTGATCGACGGAGACCGCGTGTACATCGGCAACGGTCAGGATCCGGAGAACGGCGAAGGCGTCGGCAACTTCTATGCGATCGATGCGACCAGGCGCGGCGACATCACGCAGAGCGGAAGGCTGGGGCGATTCGCGGATATACGCCGCACCGTTTCGACCGCGGCGGTCAAGGACGGCCTCGTCTACATCTCGGACTTCAGCGGTTTCCTCCATTGCCTCGACGCCGCCACCTTCAAGGCGATCTGGAAGCACGACTTCTTCTCGGCGGTGTGGGGCTCGCCGGTGGTCATCGACGGCAAGGTCTATCTAGGCGACGAGGACGGAGACCTCGTGGTGTTCGCTCACGGCCGGGACAAGAAGGTCCTGGCCGAGATGAACATGGGCGGGCCGGTCTACGGCGCCGTCGTCCCCGCGCGCGGCACGCTCTTCCTGAACACCCAGAAGCAGCTCTTCGCCATCGCGGCCCGCTGAGCGGGGGGCGTCCCCGGAGCTTAGGGCTTCGCCACGCGCTTGCCCACCGCCCAGAGGGCGCCGGTGGTGCGCAGGAAGATCTGGCCGTCCGAAACCGCGGGGGAACTGAGCGTGTAGTCGGCGAGGTCGTTCTCGGCCAGCAGCTCGAACTTCGGCCCCGCCTTCACGACACTCGTGAGTCCGTCTTCGTTGGTGACGTAGAGCTTTCCGTCGGCGAGGACGAACGAGCCGCTGTAGGTCCCGGGCCGCAGCCGCTGCTGCCCGTAGATTTCCGCGCCGGTCTTCGCGTCGAGGCACCACATGATCCCACGATCGTTCACCGTGTAGAGGTAAGCGCCGTCGGTCACCGGGGTCGGCACGTCGGGCCCGTTCTGGAACGACCACAAGACGTGGGACGAGCTGACGTCGCCCCGCCCTCCCGGCTTGAGGACCAGCATGGGCCGTTCGCGGGTGGGCGCGATGATGAGGTCGCCGTGCACCACCGGCGAGGCCACGATTCGGTAGTTGGCGTCGTTTCCGGGGTTGAGCCCATTGACGCGCCACAGCTCCTTGCCGGTTTGAAGATCGTGTCCCGTCACCACGTCGCCGCCCGTGACGACGATCTCCACGTTGCGGCCATAACGAAGCAGGGCAGGAGTGGTGTAGGCATCGGGCGATTCCCGTCGGGCGCTGGTCGGGCGCTCGATTCTCCACACCGTGCGGCCGGTCGCCTTGTCGATCCGGAGCACGTAGGAGGGATCGTCCGTCTTCATGCCGTGCAGCACCTGCACGTAGAGCGAATCCTCATGGAGCAGGGGCGAGGACCCGTAGCCCCAGTTCAGGCCGAAGGCGCCGTAGTCCTTCTGGATGTCGCGCGCCCAGAGTTCCTTGCCCGAAAAGTCGAAGCCCTTGAGGATCCCGGTGCCGGTCATGACCCAGACGTTCTTTCCGTCCGTGACCGGGGAGGGGGTCGACATGTTCTGCTTGCGCTGCTTGTTGTCCCCGTCACTCAGGTGCTGCTTCCACAGCGGCGCGCCCTTCGCGCGATCGACGGCCCAGAGGAACAGGCTGCCGTTCTCGGCCACGTTCAGGAAGATGCGATCTCCCCAGACAATGGGAGTCGAGCCCGAGAGGGAGGGGAGGGGAAGCTTCCAGGTGATGTTCTCGGTCACCGACCACGCGACGGGAAGGTTCTTCTCCGCGCTGATTCCGTTCAGGGAGGGTCCTCTCCACTGGGGCCAGTTCTCCGCCGCGACTCGGGCGGGGATCGCAAGCAGGACGATGCTTGAGGCGAAGGCGAAGCGCAGTGAGTGTCTGGTCATGTTTTTGAACCCTCGTAGCCGGTGTGGCCTATTCAGGCCCGAGCCAATAATATCGGCGGATGCTCTTTCGCCGGTTCACCTCCCTGCTTCCGATCTTCATGGCCTCCGCGGCGATGGCGCAGCCCGCGGCCGGGCCCACGCCCACTCCGACTGTCCGTTCGAGCACCACCGTCGACGTGGAGGCCACGACCGACGACGAGACAGTTTCTCTGGGGGCGCTCGGATGGGAAGTGGACCTCATAAGCGCTCCCCTCTCCATGAGCGTCGTCTCCTCGAGGAACCTGAAGGAAACCGGCGCACGTCAACTCTCAGATGGACTCGAAGGCGCCTCGTCGGTCAACGTCGTTTCCGGCTTCGGCATTTTCGACCTCTTCGTCATTCGCGGTTTCGACTCGTTGAGCAACGGTCTGGTCATGATCGACGGCGTGCGCGAGCCGGAGTCCACCTTTCTTCCCGCCTACAACCTCGAGCGCCTCGAGATCCTCCGGGGTCCCGGAGGCTTCGTGTCCGGGCCCGATGCTGCCGCCTCCACGGTCAACGTGCTTCGAAAGCTTCCCCTGGGGCGGAGTTTCGCGGCGGGCGGGGCGAGATTCGGCAGCTACAACTCGTTCGATGTCGACGGGGACTTTGGCGTCGCCGATGAAGGCGCCACCTTGTCGGGCCGCCTGCCCATGTTCGTTCGCGGATCGGACGCCTATCGCGACCGGGAGAATTCACAGTGGGGCCTCAATCCAGGTGTCCGGATCGTCCGGCCCTCCGGTTTCGTGGCCGTGGTCAACTACGAGCACCTTCGCTCAGAGTTTCTCCCCGACGTCGGCCTGCCCCTGGTGAATGGCGCGGTTCCGGACGTTCCGCGGGAGAACAACTATCAGACACCCTTCGACTTCTCGGAGCAGGATGTGGACCGCGTCCGCGTGCATCTGGAGAAGAAGGCGGGCGACCGGACGACGGTGAAGAACCTCGCCTACTACACCCGCCTCGGCTGGAAGACCGACGGCACGCTCTTCGTCGGCAGCTTCGTCGATCCCCGCGCGGGGGGTGCGGTCACCGCCCGCACCCTGACCCTGCTCGAGGACGAACAGCAGCTCGCCGGAAACCGGCTGTGGCTCGAGACTTCGCGTTCCGCGGGCTCGTCCAACCACCGGCTGAGCGCCGGAGTTGAGGCCTATCAGCTCGCCGATCAGTACAGCCTCGATGTGGCGCTCCTCCCGGTCATCTCCATTCAGCAGCCGGTCGAGACCGCGACCCTTCCTCCCTTCATCCTCCCGGGATTTTCGGTGAGAGCCGACGCGAAGAACCGCGCGCTTTCGGCCTTCGCCTTTGACGAGGCCTCTTTCGGTTCGCGCGTCCAGGCCCTCGGCGGCGTCCGCGTGGATGGCTTCAAGTTCACGGAGGACGCCTACGGCATCGACAAGTCGTGGACCAAGGTCTCGCCCTTCCTCGGAGCGAGCGTCGAACTCACCCGGGCGGCTCGGATCTTTGCCGGTTTCTCCACCGGCTTTTCACCGGCCTCCACCCTGGCTCTCGGTTCGAAGGAGCCCGAACAGACGCAGCAGTTCGAAGGCGGTCTCCGGTTCGCGAGCGAGGATCGTCGTTTCCGCGCCTCCGCGACCGGGTTCGAACTCAAGCGTAATGACATCACCATTCCCGACGGCTCCGGCCAGCCCCGGCCGACCGGCGATCAGAGGTCCCGCGGCCTCGAACTGGAGACGAGCGTCGAACGCTCCCGCTTCGGGGCGGCGCTGACGTACACCTTCACCGACGGCATCCTCACCCGTTTCTCCGAGACCGGTATCGTCGGCTTCAACCCGGCGACCTTCCAGCCCATCCAGGGGACTCTCGATCGCTCGGGCAACGGCTCGCCTTTCGCCCCCCGGCATCTGTTCTCGGTGCGGGCGCGTGCCGACCTCGGGCAGGGGTTCCTCGCCACCGCCGCCGTCCGCGCGAACTCGGAACAGTACATCTCCGAGGACAACGCCTTCATGATTCCATCCGCGCAGTTCGTGGACGCCGCTTTGTCCTACAGCCGGGGCCGCGCACGGATCTCGGTGATCGGCGACAATCTGCTCGACGAGGAAACGTTCACAAGGGGGTACGCGTCCTATTCGGTTCTGCCCGTGACGCCCCGCCGGTTGAGCGTGCGTCTCGACCTCCGGTACGACCGGAAGCGGCCGTAGACGACTTCCGCCTAAAACCAGCAAACCGAAAGGACGAAGCCTTGGTCTCTCCCGCCAGTCCGGAATTTCAGGAACGCCTCGACGCCCACGTCCGCGAGATGGTCGCTTTTCATTTCTCGGATGAGACGGGCAGCCCCTTCTGGCTCGACTTCAAGAAGACGCTGGATTTCGATCCCCGCGTCCGGATCAAGACGTTCGGCGATCTTTCCTGCCTCGGCTTCTTTCCGGACGAGTGGCTGCGCTGCCGTGAACCCCGCATCTTCGTTCCGAAGGCGTTCGCCGACAAACCGGTCTACGTGTTCGAGACCGGCGGCAGCACCGGCATCCCGAAATCACGCATCAACATCGAGGACTTCCGCCTCGACTACACGGCGTTCAGCGCGACTCTCCCCGACAAGTACTTCCCCAAGGGGTCGGACTGGCTGGAGGTTGGACCTTCCGGGCCGCGAAGACTGAGGCTCGCCATCGAGCACCTCGCGCAGGTGCGCGGTGGGATCTGCTACATGGTCGATCTCGACCCGCGTTTCGTGATCAAGCTCATCAAGTGGGGCGAGATGGCGATGATGGAACGCTACAAGCAGCACGTCATCGACCAGGCCCTGACCCTGATCAAGGCGCATCCCACCATCCGTTGCCTCTTCACCACGCCCAAGCTGCTCGAGGCGTTGTGCGAGAAGATCTCGCTCGAGAAAGCCGGGATCACCGGTGTCTTCTGCGGCGGCACGGAGATGACGCCCCAGTTCCACCGTTTCGCAGTAGAGGAGCTGTGCGGTCCGAATGTCCATTTCGCGCCCACGTATGGCAACACGCTGATGGGCCTCGCGGTGGGGAAGCCTCGCGTTCCCGAGGACAAGTACGCGGTCATCTATTACCCGCCGGCGCCCCGGGCCGTCATCGAGGTCCTCGATCCCAGGGACACCTCCCGCACCGTGGCCTACGGCGAGACGGGCCGCGTCTGCCTCACCACCATGACGAAGGAATTCTTCATGCCCCGTTTTCTCGAGCGCGATCAGGGCGAGCGCGAGGCTCCAAGCGCAGGTTTTCCTTACGATGGCGTGCGCAACGTGCGGCCATTTTCGGAACTGAACCAGACCGTCGTGGAAGGAGTGTACTGATGATTCATCTGCCCCTCCTTCGAAAAGGCGAGGCGTACATCAGCCTGGATACCGCGAAGGTCCCGCACTACCGGACCGGCGAGCCCGTCGCGGAATTGAGCCTCGCCAATCCCGGCCTCGTCCGACGCGACCTCTCGCCCGAGTCGCAGAAGTCCATGAGCGACGCGCTCAGGTCGATTCCCGTGAAGGACCTCGTGGCCATGTCGGCCAAAGCCGCCGACCTCTTCATGACCGCTTTCCTCCCCTGTGGCGACACCACCCAGGGCGTCGATGAGTACGTGAAGGCGACCTCCGGGACCACCGGGCTTCCTTTCGCCCTGGTTCGACGCAACATGACGAAGATCTCCGGGGTCATGGGGAACGTGAGCGACATCCTCAAGGGCCTCATGCGCGGCCTGCCCCTCGATGTGCTCGACACTGGTGTCTCGACCGCCGGCGGCTCCGCGGTGAGCTTCACTGCCCGCGGGCCATCGCTCGGCGTGGTGCTTCCTAGCAACTCGCCCGGCGTGCACTCGCTGTGGGCGCCGTCGATCGCCCTCAAAACGCCTTTGATCCTCAAGCCCGGAAGCGCCGAGCCGTTCACACCCCTGCGGATCGTTCAGGCTTTCATCGCCGCCGGTGTTCCGAGGCAGGCCTTCGCCTACCTGCCCTCCTCGCACGCGGGTGCGGAAGAAATTCTCCGCCGGTGCGGCCGGGGCATGGTCTTCGGCGACACCGGGTCCACCGCGAAGTGGCTCACCGACTCCCGGATCGAAGTCCACGGTCCCGGCTACAGCAAGGTGGTCCTCGGCCCCGACGCGAGTGCTGATTTCGGGAAGCACATCGACACCATCGTGGCCTCGATCGCCGAGAACTCCGGCCGGTCCTGCGTCAACGCCTCGGGCGTCTGGGTGACGTCGCACGCGAAGGAGATCGCGGAGGCGATCGCCCTTCGGCTGGCTCAGATCGTGCCGCGACTCGAAGACGATCCTCAAGCGCAGTTGGCGCCTTTCGCGAACACACGAGCGGCCGAGTACTTCTCCGCAGCCGTGGACGCGGGCCTCGCCGATGGCGGCGCCGAGGACGTCACGGCATCGTTGCGCGGCGGGAGCCGGCTGGTGGTGTTCGAGGGTTCGACCTACCTCCTGCCCACGGTGGTGCGCTGCGACTCTCCGGCGCACGCCCTGGCGAATCGCGAATTCCTCTTCCCCTTCGCCAGTGTCGTCGAAGTGAAGCCGGAGGAGCTTCCCGAGATACTCGGACCATCGCTCGCGGTGGCGCTGATTACCGAAGACGAAGAACTCAAGAAGCGCTTCCTCACGCGCTCCTCCGCCCATCGTCTGAATCTGGGAGCGATTCCAACACCCCACATCGGGTGGGACCAGCCGCACGAAGGAAATCTCTTCGAGCACCTGTACTCCCGCCGGGCGATCCAGTTCCAGAAGGCGTCCTGAGCGGATCGACCCGATGAGGCTTCTGCAGTTCACCGCAGGTGCCGGAGCCATGTATTGCGGGAGCTGTCTCCACAGCAATACCCTGGCCCTTCATCTCTCGGCCGTCGGTGTCGATGTCACGCTGGTCCCGCTCTACACGCCCACCCGCACCGATGAGAAGAACGCCAGCACCGGCCACGTGTTCTTCGGCGGGATCAGCGTCTACCTGGAGGAGTCGCTCCCGTTCATGCGCCGGCTGCCGAAGATCTTCGACGCCCTCTGGGACTCGAACGCCGCACTGTACGCGGTCGGCCTCCTCAACACCAGCACCGATCCCGCCTCTCTGGGGCCGCTCACCGTCTCCATGCTGCGGGGCGAAGCCGGGCACCAGAAGAAGGAGGTCGAGCACCTCTCCCACTGGCTCGACCGGCAGCCGCGTTTCGACGTCGCCCTCATCCCCTACACCCTGCTCCTCGGCCTCGCCCCCACCATGAAGGCTCGCGGCCTCAAGGTGGCCTGCGAACTCCAGGGCGAGGACCTTTTCCTGGCCGGCCTCATCGAACCCTGGAAGAGCGAGGCCAAGGAGCTGATCGCGGAACGTGCTCGGGACGTGGAACTCTTCATCGCGGGCAGCCGGTACTACGCGGACATGATGAGCGCGGACCTGAAGATCCCACGGGAGAAGATCGTGATCGTGCCCCACGGCATCGACATCGACGAGCGCCTGATGAGCCTGAAGAGCGCGCATACTGAGGAGTTCACCGTCGGCTACTTCGCGCGCATCGCCCCGGAGAAGGGCCTGCACGTCCTCGCCGAGGCGTACATCGCCTTTCGCGAGCGGCACCCGGAACGCAGGGCGCGGCTCGCCGCCTCTGGGTATCTCGCCGGCGAACACCGGCCGTACCTTCTCGGCATCGAGGACAAGTTGCGCGCGGCCGGACGCGAAGCCGAGTTCCACTACTACGGCGCCCCCGATCGCCAGGGGAAGTTCGAGTTCCTGCGCAGTCTCGATCTTCTCGCCGCGCCCACACCGTACCGCGAACCCAAGGGCCTGTTCGCCATGGAGGCGATGGCCTGCGGCGTCCCCGTGGTGCTGCCGCGGCATGGCGCGTTCCCGGAGTTGATCGAAGCCACCGAAGGCGGCCTTCTTCATGCTGCGGGCGACGAAGGCGAACTGGTCGCGGCCATCGAACGCCTGGCCGACGATCACGAGACGCGACGGGCGATGGGTGAGCGCGGCGCGCGCGCCGTGCGTGAGCGCTTCTCGGCGCCCCTCATGGCGAGCCGGACGAGGGATCTCCTGGCGGGGCTCCATGGCTGATTCGATCCTTCGCGCCGAGTCGATCTCGAAGACCTACGGCGACGGCGGCTCAGGCGTCGAAGTGCTCCGTGATCTCTCCTTCGCGGTCGCGGCCGAGGAGTCGTGCGCGCTGCTCGGGCCCTCGGGCAGCGGCAAGAGCACGCTTCTCTACACCCTGGCCGGGCTGGAGCCTCCGACTGCGGGCCGGGTGCTCCTCGGCGACACCGATGTCTACGGTCTCGACGAAAAGGGCCGCTCCCATCTTCGCCGTCGGGAGATCGGCTTCGTTCTGCAGGACCATGGGCTCCTGCCCTATCTGACCGCGCTCGAAAACATCCAGATCGCGAACGCGGTCGCCCACGTCCATGAACCCGCCGCGGCGGACCGGCGGGGCCGCGATCTGCTCGACCAGCTCGGCCTCAAGGATCGCGCCGGCCACCTGCCTTCGGCCCTGTCGGGGGGAGAGAAGCAGCGCGTGGCCATCGCCCGCGCCATGTTCCTGAAGCCCCGCATCCTTCTCTGCGACGAGCCCACGGGCAACCTCGACGCCCAAAACGCGGCCGCGGTCCTGGATCTGCTGCTGGAACTGCACGCCGCCTCGAAGGGCGCCCTGGTTGTGGTGACCCACAACGCGGACGCCGCCAAACGCTTCGGAAGGCGGTTGATCTTCGAGCACGGGGCCTTGCGGGAGGAGTGACCGCCTAAGCCGCGAGATGGCGGCGGCAGCGTCTCGGTCGGCTTCGGGGCGAAGCCGAACCACGTAGCTCATAGTCTTCTACGGATACCGGCCACGATTTCGTCGACGGGCTCGCCGAGGTCCCTCCTCGACCCGATATTGCCACAGGGGAATGGGCGGGCGGATCCTCCAAACCGTCCTGAGGAGGATGCTCCAACCCAGGGGCTCACTCTTGAGACCCGGCCCGATCATGCGAATGGACTGGCAAACCGTTCTTGTTTAACCTAACGCTCCAAGTCGAGGCGCGGGGCCGAGGACCTGTTCGTCGCCGAACGCGGTCGTCCCATCTGCGAACACCGCGCACCCCGTAACCGGTCTCGGGCGCGCGATTGACTATGCGAACTGTGGCGCGGTTCTTGCTCAACCTGCGACTGCGAGCCTATGGCCCGCAGGATAGAAGGTGAAGGATGATCGATGACCTCCTGAACGCAATTCGACGGCTCGTTGCAATTCCGTCCTTCACCCTGGTCGCCGTCATCACGCTCGCGTTGGGAATCGGCGCGAATACGTCGGCGTTCAGCATCCTCAATGCGCTGTTGCTGCGCCCGCTTCCCTATGCCGACGCCGGTCAACTCGACCGCATCTACCGCGTTGCTCCCCAAAGCTCCCGGGGCAGCGTCTCGCCCGCCGACTATCTGGACCTGAAGTCTGAGATGAAGGGCTACGGAGAGATCGCTGCATACGGCGTTTCGGATGTCAGCGTTTCGGCGCCCGGAGAACCTGCCGAGATGGCGCCCGGCCTTCAGATTTCCGCCAATTTCTTTGCCACCCTCGGCGCCCAACCGGAACTGGGCCGCGTGTTCTATGACGAGGAAAGTACTCCCGGACGCCACCGGGTCGTCATCCTCAGCCACCGATACTGGCAGAACCGTTTCGCGGGCGATCGTGGCATCATTGGGCGCACGGTCCGGGTCGACGGGGAACCCCACGAGGTGGTCGGCGTGATGCCTGCGAGCTTGAACGACTGGCGTCATCTCGGCCCGTTCGAACTGTATCGGCCGCTCCATCTTTCCCCCGACGAGACCACCGACCGGGCCTCCACCTCGCTTCGTCTGGTAGGGCGCCGCTCGCCCGCGATCAGTCGCGGACAGGCCGACGCCTTCGTCTTCGAATTCGGCCGCCGCCTCGCCGCCGACTTTCCCGAGAACGCGGGAACGGCCTGGCGCACCCTTCCTCTGTACGACTCCGCCATACCTCCAAACGCCAAGGGCATCGTCGGCATGCTGGTCGGTCTCTCCGGATTCGTGCTGCTCATCGCCTGCTCGAATCTCGCGAACCTCCTGCTCGCCCGCACGGTGGCCCGGGCCAGGGAACTCGCGGTGCGGGCCGCCCTCGGCGCGTCACGCATCCGTCTGTTACGCCCCTTGTTTGTGGAGTCGCTCGTGCTGGCCATGATGGGGGGCGCCTGCGCCGTCCAGGTGGCGCGATGGACTCAGGACTGGCTGAACGGCTTCGCCGCTTTGCAAAGCGGCGATCCTCTCATCTTCGCGCTCGACTGGCGGGTGCTCGGCTGGGCGTTTGGCGCCTGTCTCTTCACCGCCCTTTTCTTCGGGATCGCACCCGCGCTCTTCGCCCTGCGGCTCGACCCTAACCACACCCTCAAGAACGGTTCACGTGGGGCGGTCGGAGGTTCCGGCCACGGACGCTTCCGGCAACTCCTGATCGCCGGTCAGTTCACCATGGCTATGGTCCTGCTCGCGGGAGCCGCCCTCTTCGGGCGCGGACTTCAGGATTGGAACAACCGGGATTTTGGCTGGGAATCGGCCCGGGTCGTCACCGGCACCCTGCTCCTCGCGACCACGGCCTACCCGAGCCCCAAAGAGGTTGCGGAGTTTCACCGTCTCGCCTTGGAGCGTCTGGAGGGGTTGCCTGGGGTCGAATCGGCGAGCATCTCCTATTCCATGCCGTTCTTCGGCCTCGGAGAGAACCGCAAGTACGTCATCGCCGGCCGCGAGATTCCACGCGCCGGTCAGGAGCCTTCGGCCGCGACCAATGGAGTCAGCCCTCAGTACTTCAAAACTGTTGGCACACCCATGATCGAGGGACGCGCTTTCAGCGAGGCGGACACTCTGACCTCGCCCAAGGTCTTCATCATCAACCAGGCCATGGCTCGCGGCCTCTTTCCAGGCGGCAGTCCTCTCGGCCGGCGCATCGCCCGAGCCCAGGTCGGAGCCCTTGAATGGGGAGAGATCGTCGGGGTGGCGGGCGACATCCAGTCATTGGCATCCGATCGGATGGCGCTGCCCTACCAGATCTACCAGCCGTTCGCGCAGGAGCCGCGGCGGGGCGGGGAGATGGCGGCACGCACCACGGGCGTCGCTCCTGCCGCTCTGGTTGACAGCATCCGCGCCACCATTATGTCGCTCGACCCTGACCTGCCCGTCCGCCAGCTCCAGACCGCGGAGGAGGCCATCGCCAGTGCGGGTAACTACCAGAGGATCATTGGCAGCCTGCTGTCCATGCTGGCCGCCCTCGGCCTCGGCCTGGCCGCCCTCGGCGTCTACGGCGTTGTCGCGCGTACGGTGTCGCAGCGCATGGGTGAATTCGGCATCCGTCTCGCTCTGGGCGCCCGCGCCTCCGACATCACTCGCCTCGTTCTTGGTTCCGGGGCCAAGCTCGCCCTCCTCGGCTCGGGCCTTGGCCTGGTGGGCGCGGTCGGCGCTTCACGACTCATCGCCGCCGGATTTCCCGGGTTACAGACGAACAACCCCGTCGTGCTTGGAGGGGTGACCGGCCTGCTCGTCGGCGTTGCCCTCCTGTCTTCCTGGCTCCCGGCCAGGCGCGCCGCCCAGGCGGATCCGGTAACCGCGCTACGCGCCGACTAACAGATCGGTCCCTTGAGGGGTGGCCGCTGCGCTTCCTGCCGCATGCCGCCGCGGATGCCGGGACCCGCGCCGTCCGCGATCCGGGGGATCGGAGCGAACACCGCGCTCGTGAATGGGGTGATCCTCAATTCCCTGCCTTCTGACGTGGAGGCGCCCATCGGCCAATGGGCGGACCCGGCGTTCAGGGACTGGCATACCTGACCGGGCAGCGCACCAACGAAATCGGCATCCGCGTAGCCCTCGCCGCGTCGCGCCGCGAGGTGCTGCACCTGGTTCCCGGCCAGGGAATGAAGATCCTCGTTCTGATCCCCTGGCCGCTACTCATACTTGAATCGCCGTGCGCCGATCCAGCCGAGGGCGAGGGCGCCGGCGAACAGGGCGAGGACGTGAGGCATGGCGGCCGACGCAGGGTCGCCGAAGTTCACGAGCTTGTGCATCGCATCCATCGCCCAACCCGTGGGCAGCGCGAGGGAGAGCGTCTGCATCCACGCCGGGGTGACCTCGATGGGCCACCAGCATCCGCCGAGGCCGGCGAGAATCTGCGTCGCGAACACGCCGAGTCCGGCCGTCTGCGCGGCGGTACGCGTGACGTTCGCGAGCAGCACCGCGAGCCCCGCGCAGAACGCCGCCCAGCCGGCGAGCACGAGCGCGACCATGGGCAGCGCGGCGCCCCACTGCATGCCGAACAGGGCGCTCCCGGCCAGCATCCCGAAGGCGATCTGCACCAGTCCCAGCAGCATCCGTCCCGTCCACTTGCCCAGCACGATCGCGCCCGGCGACATCGGCGCCGAGGCCAGTCGCCGCAGCAGACCCTGTTCGCGTTCCACCACGAGCGTCACCGCGCCGCTCGTGAGCAGCACGAGCATCGTGAACATCACCATCGTGCCCGGTACGGCCTGCGCGAACCCGACCGGCGCCTCGATGCGGCGGCCGGCCGGCGTGACGCTGAGGGTGAGCGTGCGCGGCATCGCGGCCAGCGCGGCGAATGACTCCGGCGCCACGGACTCTCCGTTCATGCGGACCACGGCGAGATCAGCAACGACTTCGTACACGGCATGGGCCACCCGCACCTGATCGTAGTTGCCGTCCATCCCCTCGCCCGGGCGCTCGAACGTCAGCGTCTGTCGTTGGCCGGCGAGGACGGCCTCGGTGAACGTCTGGTGAGGCGGAGCGGGGCTCGGAATCGTGAGCTGACGGGCGAACTTCGCGAAGGCCGCGTCGTTCTCCGGACGCTCGATCTTGTAGTGCTGGGCCTCGAGCCGGCGCAGCAACGCGTCCATGAGCACACCGCCGTTCACGCCGCCGCGCACCGCCAGCCGGTCGATCCGATCGCCCCTTTGGCCCGCGAAGCCGCCCGTGACCGTGCCGATGAAGTAGAAGAACACGATCGGCATGAAGAAGGTCCACAGGATCGTCTCGCGGCGTCGAATCATGTGGCCGACGTCCGTGCGCGCGATGAACCAGGCGGTGGAGAGGAAGCCCATGACTCAGCTCACCGCGAACGCGCCGCGCAGGCGGCGCACGGCCGAAAGGAACGCCAGGACGGCCATCACTCCGATCGCGGCCGCGCCGATGGCCAGGGCGCCGGGGTCGAGCCGGCCGAACAGGATCTGTTTCAACTGGGCTACGGCCAGGCCGTTCGGGGTCCAGCGTCCGATGGCAGCCATCCAGGCCGGCATCAGCTCGAACGGAAAAAACGATCCGCCCATCATCATCAACGGGAAGACGAGCATCGTCGACAGCAGCTGCCCGCCGCGCATGCTGGTCGAAAGCAGTTGGATGAGGACGAAATAGCAGAACAGCGCGCCGCCGGCGAACGTGGCCCAGGCAAAGGCGATCGGGGCGCGCGCGACCGGGATGTGGAAGAGGGTGACGCCGAGAATCAAGGTAGCGAGAACGGCGACGGCCATGATGGTAAGGCCTGCGACCAGCTTGCCGGCGAGAAACGCGCCCGCGCCCTGCGGCGTCGACAGCGTGCGCCGGAGGGTGCCGCTGGTTTTCTCGTTCCACACATCCAGGCTCATGCCCTGGGCCGTGAACAGGAGGGCCATGAAGAGCAGGCCGGGCAGGAAGAGCGACCAGAAGTCCGGCGCCGACGCGCGGTCGGCCGGCGTCGCCGTCTTCGTCTCGAGGGACAGCACGGGCGGTACGAGCGTGTCTTGCACCGTGCGGAGCCGTTGGTTGAACGCGGCGACACGGTCGTCGGAGGGAAAGGTCTGACCGTTGGGCGTCACGAGGACCTGACGCAGCTCGGGGCCGAAGAGGCGCTGCGCGTAGAACGCGGCCTCGACCAGCATCTTCAACGCCTCTTCGATGATGCCGGGCAGAATGCGCTGGGCCGGGTTCGTGACCAGCGCGAGCGTCACCGGCCGATCCTGCAGCACGTCGTCCTGAAATCCCTGTGGAATCGTGAGCAGCGCGCTGGCCTCCCCGGCGTCGATCTTCTTCCGGCCATCCGTGGCGTTCATCGTCTCGATCTGGAGCATCTCGCCGAGCTGGCCCTGACCGCCGCCCGAGGCGATGAGGCGGCTAAGGAAGGACTGGTCCAGGTCGAC
Source organism: Vicinamibacteria bacterium (assembly GCA_031412915.1). Classification (GTDB taxonomy): domain Bacteria; phylum Acidobacteriota; class Vicinamibacteria; order Fen-336; family JAGNNV01; genus JAGNNV01. The sequence continues at coordinate 20,118 of JANODX010000221.1, forward strand.
GAGGAGCAGGTGCGCCTTGAGCACAGGGCCGTTGCCGCTGCTCAGCAGGCTCATGAGCAGGCCAATCACGACCGGCAGTCCGATCCACATCAGGAGTGCCACTGGGTCAGCGAGCCGCCGCCGGATGTCCTTGCGCGCTGCCGTCAGCACGAATCGCATCGGCTATTCCCGCAGCTCGCGGCCGGTGAGCTTGATGAACAGACTCTCCAGGCTGGGCTGGCTGAGCGACGTCTCGAGCAGGTCGCCGCCGGCGTTGGTAACCGCGCTCAGGATCTGGGGCAGCCGTCGCGATGCGGCCTCGACGGCCAGGCGCAGCATCCGCTCGTCGGCCGAGACGACCTCGATGCCGCCCACCTGCTCGAGCGCGCGGCGCATCGCCGGCGCATCGAAACGTCCCGACAGGCGGACGATGTCTTTTTCGCCGATCAGCCGGCGCAGCTCGTCGAGTGTGCCCATCGCGAGCAGCTTGCCGTGGTCGATGATCGCGAGGCGCGCGCACAGGTCTTGCGCCTCTTCCATATAGTGCGTCGTGTAGAGCACGCACGTGCCGGTCGCCACTTCCTCGCGCACCAGTTCCAGCAGGCGAACGCGGCTCTGCGGATCGACTCCGACCGTGGGCTCGTCGAGGAGTAGGACCTTCGGCGAATGCACGATGCCGCAGCCGAAATTCAGCCGGCGTTTCATGCCGCCGCTGAACCGCTTCACGGGCTCCTTCGCGCGGTCGCCGAGGCCGAGGCGCTCGAGTACGTGGAGCACGCGGCGCTTGAGCGCGTCGCCGCCCATGCCGTACGCGGCGCCCCAGTAGGCCAGGTTCTCCCTGGCGCTGAGATCGTCATAGAGGGCGAGTTCCTGGGGCACGATCCCGAGTTGCTGCCGCGCGGCGATGTGGTCGGTCAGTACGTCGTGGCCGAGCACGGTGACGTGGCCGGAGGTCGGTGTGAGCAGGCCGGAGATGCACCCGATCGTCGTGGACTTGCCGGCGCCGTTCGGGCCGAGCAGGCCGAAGATCGTGCCGGGCTCCGCGGTGAAGGTGACGCCGTCGAGGGCGGTGAGGTCGCCGTAGCGCTTGCCGAGCCGGGTGACATCAATCATGTTGGGATTCGGACACCGCCATTCTGACACGTACCCGGCCGGCGGAAAGGCAAGCTCCTGTCCACAACGCAACACTCCGTGGGTTGGGTCACGAGCGGCCGCCTCATTCAACTCCGCCGGGGCTTGTCGCGCTCGCCCCTCCCTACCTTCAGACCGAACCGCATCCGTTCCGGGCCGCCAACCAGCTGGGACGCGGGTCGTACATCAGCCTTCAATCGGCACTGGCCTACCACGGCCTCATCCTTGAGCATGTGCCGGTGACGACCCGCGTCACCAGCGGCCGCCCTCAACATCGTGAGAACCCCTTCGGCTCCTTCGAATACCACCACTGCGCTCCACAACGACTGAACGGATATCGGATGGAGGATCTCGGCGGCCAGGAGGCCCTGGTGGCGGCACCCGAAAAGGCGCTCACCGATCTCATTCGCCTTCCTCCACGAAATCCAGGCGGACTTGCGGCGGGATGAGATACGTTCTCGAATTGGCCCGGGTGAGCGACCAGAGACTCCTTCATGCACCAGGTCGCGAGCTGCTCGAGCTCGGTATCAGAGTCGTTGCGGCCGAGGATCAGCAGGGTGGTGATCTCCAGCCAGCACGGCGTTTCGTGCGCGACGTAGGCCAGAGTGTCGAGCACCGGCTGGAGGCGGCCGCCGCAGACCTTGAAATAGAAGTCGTCGGTGAAGGCCTTGAGGTCGACGCTTCGCCGCGTCCATCTTCGCGAAGAACTCCTTCGCTGGGCCTTCATGCATGTAGCCGGCCGTGACCGCCACGGTCTTGAGGCCCGAGCGTTTGGCAGGCAAGGGCGGTGTCCATTTTCCACGGCGACGACTCAGAACGGGGAATCGGTCTTCACAGTGCAGCGTGGTCTGCGCGCGCCGGGTGATGACGCAGGCCGGCCAGGATGATCCTCTTCGCCTACACTCCTTCGATGCCAAGCCCGTCCTCGTTTCGCTTCTGGATTCTCTGGGGCGTCGCTTTCCTCGGATTCCCTGCGGCTGGAGTGGCGGCGCGGCTGGTCGGCGCGGTGACCACGCCCACCCGCGCGCTTCTCGCGGGTGCGATATCGGGAGCGACGCTCGGTCTCGTCCAGTGGCTGGTTCTGCGATCGCGTCTTCCCCTGCTTCCCTTCTGGTGGGTGATCGCCACCAGCATCGGCATGTCGATCGGACTAGCCGTCGGGACCACCCTCCTCGGAGATGAGACCGGCGGCGACGAATTGCTGGGGCGGGCCGCGATCACCGGGGTGTGCATTGGCGTGGCGCAGTGGACCCTTCTCCAGCCGCTCGTACCGCAAGCGTTTCTGTGGGCGGGCGCGGTGGCCATCGGCTGGCCGCTGGGCTGGTTCATCACCCGCGGTATCAGCGTCGATCTCAGCTTCAAATGGTCGGTGTTCGGCTCGGTCGGGGCGTGGGCCTTTCAGCTTCTGACCGGCCTGGCCCTCTATTTCCTGCTCCGTTCCACCTCGGGAATGAAGTGAAGGCCACCAAGGCCCGCCTCCGGGAGTCGACCCTGGTGGCGCCTTTCGCCATTGACCTTCTCGCGTATCTCGAGCGGAAGGGCTTCAACAAGGGCCGGGTGTGCCGCGCGGCGAAGATCGATTTCGCCGCACTCTCGGGCCCCGACGCGCGCATTCCGGGTTCC
>JANODX010000222.1:0-22143 GCA_031412915.1 Vicinamibacteria bacterium
TTACCGGTTTTCCATAGGCAGAGGAGCCTTCCACGCAGCTACAAACAGGGCGTTGACGTAGTGGGCCAGCGGGGAGCAAGGCCGAGTTGGGATACTCCAAAATTCCTCTTGACTCGTTGCAGGAAGTCCTCGGGCCACGAAGGACCGAGACCCTCTTCCCACGTGACACGAGCCCCTCCCCCGCAATCCGTTCCGGGATGGGGAGGGGTTTGGGGTGGGGACTTCAACGACGGAGCTCGGCGAAATCAGCCTTCCTTAGCGTCGCCGTGGAGTAGTAGGATCATTGCCGGTAACGATCCGCCATGAGCACCACAGAACTCATCGAACAAATCAAGAGCCTCACGCCCGATCAGCAGCGGGAAGTGGGCGACCACGTCGAGCGCCTCACCAGAGTGCAGCCCCGGATTTCGCAGGGCTTGGTGGAAAGGATCAACGCCCGACGCGAGCGCCTCGCAAGACTTTACGGGCCTTTTGAGGACAGCACCGACGAGATCCGTCGTCTCCGCGACGAAGGTCGATAGCGTTTGGACTACGTCCTCGACGCCACCATCGCTCTGAAGTGGTCGTTCGAGGAAGTCTTCTCCGACCAAGCCAGGCTCTTGCTGCCCAGGTTGGTCGACGGGACCGATCAGGCATTCGCGCCCGCCCTTCTTCTTGCCGAGGTCGGCCACAACCTCCGGAAGCGCCGATTCCAGAAAAACCTCCCGCCCGCTGAGATCTGGGATTCGTGGGCTGATTTCAGAAACGTCCCGATGACCATCGTGCCGGTTGAGGTGCTCATTGGGAACGCCTTCGCGCTCTCGAACCAGCGGATGATCACAACCTATGACGCCCTGTACGCGCAACTCGCGATTGACCGCGCCATACCAGTCCTCACAACCGACGGCGGCATCTTCGATGCCTTTGCGCCAAGCGGTCTCGCGCTGCACATCCGCGATTTCCCGTTCAGCCGACAATAGCCTGTCCGCTTTCTGAGGCGCAGCCGGTGAACAGTGCCGGCAGCGGGGCGCCCGGCACGACCTCACGAGGTCTCGGCCTTCGCCTCGGCCGGCCCCATCCGCTCGACGAGCTTCGTCAGCATCTGAACGCAGCGAACCGCCAGCGAGCGAGCGCGGAAGCACTCCGAGGCTGGCGTCAGTCGGCGGAGTCGGAGAACGTCGGTGAGCGCCGCGCATTCGGTCGCAGAGCCTCGCGCGACACCGAAGTGGTAGCGACGTTGCCGGCGGGAAACCCGGCCGCAACCTTCCGCGAGGTTCAGAATCACGGAGAGGCTGGCGCGCTCGAACTGATCTCGGAGGACGCGATTCACGGAGGGGACGAGCGTGTTCGCCATGCACTGGAGTTCGAGAGCGACGTGATAGACGGTCAGCTTCTCGGCGTCGAGCACATGCGCTTCGTTGCTGCGGCCGATGGCGGCGTCCTCGGCAGCCGAGGCGGCCAACGCGAGGGCGAGTTCCGCACCGGGACGCGAACGAACGACCGGGACGGAAACGGCCGGGGCGGAAGCCCCGGCCTGCTGAACGAGTGAGAGTTCAGCGCTCATTAGCGGGCTCCTCGGCTTCGGCACGGCGACGAGCTTCTTGCTCGCGACGTTCGCGATGCATCGCCGCGAACTCAGAGCGGACAGCCCGACGGAAATCTTCGACCTGCTGGCGTTCGACACGAACGGACTGCTCGGCGTTCTCGCAGAGACCAGCGAGCCGAAGGGCGAGATTGGCAGCTTCGATAGCCATGCACGGCTGAAGAACACGACGCTTCGCGCCGCAGGCGAGAGCCGACGCTGCATCGAGAGCGGCACGACGTGCGCAGGACCAGAAGCCCAGGGGGACATTGCGCAGAACCGCAGGAACGGTCCGGTCCAACTGCGAGTGGATGCGGAAGTCCGAGACGACGATGCGGGCGACGAGAACGCAGAGCTCTTCGGCCAGCCGAGTGGGAAGCGACGGACCGTCATCGCCGAACAGGAAGCGCTGCGTGGTATCAAGCGGGACGCGAACGCGGAGGCCGAACGGGCGCGGAGCCGTGGAGGACGGGTGCGGCTCGGGGCCTGAATTGCGGGGCTGTGTGGTGGACGTGTGCATGAGAGGTTTCCTTTCGGCAGGCCGAAAGTGGCCTGCGCCCCCACGTCCCGACTTCACGCAGGGAGGCGTCAAGGCCCGAAGGCTTTTTTGCGAAGCAAAAAAGTGCGGAGCGCAGCGGAGCAGCCTTTACGCATCCCGAAGTGAAGTCGATGATCCAAAGCAGGCCACTCCATGCCTGCCGAATGGAAACTCAGCCCGGTACGCCGGCACTCGAAGCCCCGCACCGTCGGCCCCGAGCCTCAGGCCGCGCGGATCGACAGCCGCGGGACGAACCGGCGATGTCAGCGCGTGGAGATCCGCCGGGAGATGCGCCGACGGGAGCTGCCCGACGACGACGAACCGCGGATCCCTGCGAGCCTGTTGGGCTGCTTGAGAGTGGCCGGCTTCGCCCTCCCAAAAAATGGCAAAGCTTCCCCGTTGAGCCTGTGTCTTGAAATGATGAAGGTAGGCAGAGTCACAATGGGTGACTAGCCAGCCAAGGTCGGACCAGCCGGGAGGCGCTAATGGACAATCACGCGATCGATTACATTTTCGACACGATAAGGAGTTCCGGCATCTCGATTCACCTCGGTAAACTCGATGAGGCATTCAAGGCGCTGGAGACTCTCCGAAACCCCGCGGGCGGTGACTGGCCGCATGACGTGGCGCGGGGGACTGAGGCTCTCATTCGCGCACGGAGCCTCGTCGAACAAGCCGAGGGCCTCGAACAGTGCGGCGATCAGGAGGGGGCCGCCGCACTTTGGTCCGAGGTCAGCGCTGCACTCGACGCCGCCCGAATCTCCTATCGCGTTCGAGCGACCTTTCCTTTGGCCTATGGGGCAACGTCAAGCGACGATAGTTGGCCCGACCTGCTCCGGTTCTTCACGGAGTACGTCAATGGGCGGAAGGCGCTCTATCGGCGAGGTCGGCCCTGAACCAGCCACCCCCGACGGCCCGGCAACTTCGCCGGCCAAGAAGCCTCTCCAATCGGCGATCTCAGAACACCCCTCGGCGAAGCCGGCTAGTGAATCCCCTTGGCCTTCGCGAGAATGGCGCCCAGGAGCCGTTTCGCTTCCGTGTGACCCTGGCGAGCTGCCTTCTGAAGCCACTTTGTCGCCTGGGAAAGGTCTGGCTCGAAGGCCGGAGTGTATGACGACACAATAGCGTCCTCGGTTTCGGTGTCTGACGTGCGCTCGGGGCTGCCTTCCAGGTAGAGCCGCCCAAGAGCCGCCTGAGCTTCCGAATTCCCGCGGCCGGCGTCCCCCCAGAGAGAGTCGCCGGCGTCTGGCCGGTAGAAGCAGATGAAGTCTTTCGGCTTTTCTTTCATGGAACCCTTTCCGGCCTCTCGACCGACACCGTTCGTCGACTCGGGGAGATTAAGGCACGAATGGGTGGGATGGGGTCCATTTCCTGAACCAGCTGGTTAACCTCCCCTCGTTACGGCCGCGCACGCAACGGCGAGTACGAGTACGGCGCTCGCCCCCCCGCGCCGAGCACCGCGCGAGCCCCGCGGCGCCCTCGTGTCGGTCACGGCGGTTGCTACCCTTCGTGCGTGAGACGGCGGGACTCCCTGCGCGGAGGCAAGCGCCGTCCTTCGGGGTGAGGACGGCGCTTAGGCCGTTCCCTTTGAAAGGAGTCCCGCATTGAATCTCACGCCCGAAGACGCAACCGCCGAGCCCGCCACTCCCGTCGCGCCTGACGCGAACGCCACTCCCCTCCTCGACCACGAACGCCTCGACGCTTTCCAGGTCGCCCTCGAGTTCGCCGCCATGGTCCCCGCCCTCACGAAGGCCGCACGCCCCGCCCTTCGCGATCAAGTCGAACGCGCCGCCTCCTCTATCGCGCTCACGCTCGCCGAGGGCTGTGCTCGACGCACGCGCCGAGACCGCCACCACTTCTTCTCCATGGCTCAAGGCTCCGCGATGGAGTGCGCCGCCGCCATCGACATCCTCCGCGTCACGGGGCACCTCGCCATCGCCGACGCCACGCGTGCGAAGCACAAGCTCACCCGCATCGTCCACATGCTCGTCGGTCTCCGCCGCAGCCGCTAACATCCCGCCACTCCAATGCGCTCGACGCCGACTTCCCCCATCCCCGCTCCGAGGCCAACACGCCGCCTTCCAGGCGACGCGGCATCGGAAGGAAGGTGTACTGTGAACCCAAAGCGCGCCGCCGATCTATTCCAGTCTCTATGGGTCGGGATCCCGCGCATATCTGGAGGCTCGGGTGGCACACTTTCTTACCTACAGCGACGAAAGCGAAAATCAAAAAGGCAAGAAGATTTTTACCTGCGCAGGATGGAGCGCCGGGGCGACTGTTTGGGATCGTCGTTTCACCGAGCGGTGGCAAAAAGAGGTTCTCAATGGTCCACCGGAATTGGAATACCTACATACGACCAATATCAACGATCTCAAGTGGCGTCGCGACCACGGCATATCTAATAAAGACGCAGAGGCACGAATCGAAGCCGCCATTGGAATCATCGAAGATGCGCGCTGGCTGTACCCAGTAGCTGTTTCTGTGGAGACCGCCATCTATCTTCAGAAAATGAAGGAGGTAAAAAAGACTGCTCTTAGGTCTCTAAGGATTCCAGTCAAGGGTCCTATGGAGATGTTTATCCGGAACCCTGACTTCTTTTGTTTCGTGATCTATTGCACGGAAGCGCTGTACTACGTTGAACGACGCGTAGGCGGACCAAAGTTCAACACCGTGGAATTCATAGCGGAGGAGAAAGGGGATTTAACTAAGTGGTTTAGACCGGCGTATGAGGCCGCTGGAACTCCAGTACACCAACCGATGAAGGCTGGCCACGCGATGGTTAGCAAGGAGAGCAAGACACGCCCGCTCGAAGCCGCAGATATGTTGTGCTGGTATTTCCAACGTCATCACGGGGATGCACTCGGAACCGGGATAGGGCTACAGAGATATCGGCGCCTTACCTCTCGTCCCGGCAAGTACGTTCTCGTTGACGAAGAGCTGATAAATGCCTTCTTGCGGAAGATGCTGGCGGGGTTGCCGGAGCTAGTGCGAACGCTTCACCTTTCTTCCTAGCTTTCCAGGCTGCTTCTCGCCTCTTTAACTCGTCCTTCGAGACGGCCAAGACTCGCCGCGTGGCTTTCCTCATCTGCTCAAGTCCCCTCGCCGCGTCCACGATCTTCTGGTCTGATTTCATTGATGCGTGGGCTTGACCCGATTCGGTGGGAGTGTTCTCTAGTAACTTCAACCGGAATGCCTTCGGCGAGGGGGCAGTAAGTTCTGCACAGCTATCAGGTGGTTTTTGGGCAAGGGCGCAATGACCAGGTGACTTTCGACAAGCCCGGCCAAAGCGAAGGTCACGAGAATCTGCCCAGGCTGACCTGCCCTAGGCGCCAATCGTCAGTTCGGGCCGACTTCGGATGAGTCGGGCTCGGTTCATCAGGGTCTCAGCCATCTTCCGGGGACTCGGCTCAACGGTTTCCATTTCGGTCCGCCCGATGCTCGCATCCAACGCCTTTGCGGCAGCCTCTAGATGCCCCGCCAGGTAGCCGGCACTGGGTACGCCATTATTGTCTGAGTCGCTCGACCGAGAGGCTTCGAGGCGATTTGCTTTCTTCCGCGCCATCTCCACCAAGTCGCCCACGTCCCAGACAAGGATCTTGTGCTGCACTGCGAACGAGTGCGCATTCGCTGTTAAGCCTGAGCTGGAGATCAGGATGCCCGTCGATGTCCCATGGTTTACACATGCGCCAAGGAATTCACGAACTACCGCCGGGCCTTGGGGCCGCTGATGTTGTTTACATTGAGCCGGAACACCATCAATGATCAGGTCGACGCCGTCGTCGCCTGCGCCGCCAACCGATCGAACTGAACGACCAAGGCCCTGAAGGAGGCTGGCTACCTCCCTTTCGAACGCCTGTCCACTTAGCCCCAACCAGTAACTGCGCTCGGCCTCGAGTTTCTCGCTCCTCCGCTGCTTCCTCAGCTCGACCAGCGCTTCCCATTGTCGTCGAGAGTCGACTTGGGCAGCCCTATATGCGACGACCCGAGGGTCTAGCGCAGGTTTCGGGGGACTCTCGCCGGTCCAGAAAGACCGTAGCGTCGCCGTGATCCCTGGCGTCGAAGCAGCCTCATGCTTGCGCTCCAAATCCCGAGCTTCATCTGGGCCAAGGAGAAAGTCATACGCCTTGGGCTCGGGAAGCCCCTCTCTTGCGGTCCTAAGAACGATTGTCTCCAGCCACGTGTGCTTTGTGGTCTTGGCATCGATCGCTGCAAGCAGGCGGGAAAGGAGCGGATGGCGAGCCTTGTCGATCGCCGCGGTCGCCTGCTTCCAGTTCGCTCCCGTGAGGTTCGCACCTCCCAGGTCGACCCAACCCATCTCTGCCCCGCGCAAGTTCGCACCTTCCAGGTCCGCGTCGCGAAGGGTCACCCATGCGAGTTTTGCCTCGCTTAGGTTCGCCCCGCTCAGGTTGGCACCCTCGAGATTGGCCTCACAAAGGTTCGCCCGGGTCAGGTCCGCGTGCGTCAGGTCCAGACGTCTAAGGGGCCAAATCGCGGTGGGCCCCATGTCCGCTCCAGTGAGGTTCGCCTCAGTTAAATTTGCTCCGCTCAGGTTCGCGGGGTCTTCGAAGGTACCGCCGCCGAAGCGGAAACGCGTGTGGCTCAGGGTCGCCCCGCTCAAATCCGCCCCGCGCAGGTTCACGCCACTCAAGTCTGCGCCCGTTAGATCCACGCCACGCAGGTCCAACCCCGCTAGGTCCTTCCCACTAAGGATGATGCCTGCGAAGGCCCGTTTGCCTGCCGCATACTGGCGGCGAAGGTCGTCGTTAGACAAGTACTGCACAGGCACCGAGAGAGCCTACCTCGATGCCGATCTCCCGCGCCCTCGTCAACCCTTTGCGATATTGCGGCTCTTCGCCTCACTTCTGGGGCCAATCCCGTCTGGTGGATTTGCTGCACAATTTGCTGCACAGCGGTTGCGCCACCCAACGGGACGGCTTACGCTGCCACAATGAGAGTCGCCGTGTTCCCTTGGCTGCAACTCGCGGCGGACTACAGAGGTTCGGGAGTGCGGCTCATGCGCCTTACGCGGCAAGGCAGACGAGTCCGTCCAGTCGACCCAGCCTGCGGCGTTTCTGAACTACCAGACCTCGATCTCGCCTTAGAACCCTTCCGGCGGGGCGGCCACCCGGTCAACGCGGCCACACTGATGGATATCAGCCCCGCGAACTCCGATGGCACGCCGGCCGGGCCCGGGGTGGATGACTGTTTTGAGATCGGAGAGCTCGTAACCTTCGCCGGACTTTCGGCGCGAAGGCTGTTCGAAAGCGGAGGTGACGGCTACTGCAACTCGCACTGTTTCCAGCTGGTCGTCCAGACCCTTTCGAATCCATCCTCACAGGCCGCTTGGGCTGGAGGCCGACGAAGGGATGGTCTGACCCGGACCCTCCTTTTGGACGACTCTCGCTGGGTCCATGCGCCGCCGCACGTCGGCGGGTACTCTCGCGTGAAGCTTGATGAAGCCCTCTTGGGGGCGCTGCTCGCGGCGCGTGAAGCCTGCCTCAGCGGCGGTGACCCGCAGAATCGCTGGGAGCGACTACGATCCGCAATTCTGCAATTCAACTGGGCCAACACGGATAGCGACTTTGTCCCCCAGTCCGCTGAACTCATCTGGGTGGTCGGGGCCTTCGCCCAGGCGCTGGGCGTCCGAAGCAAGAGGCTCAGGGATCCCATCGCGCAGGGCTTTGCTGCGAACCTGGTTCCGACTGAGCCTTTGCCCGCAGCGGGTATCGCCCGCTTAACTCAGAACGGCGAACAGCCGCAGGAGCCAGTCCGCACACATTGGATCCGGAAGCTGGTACAGGCTCGGCACAGGCCGGCGCATGGGGCCATAGTGGCCAGTTCTGGATCTGACCCGTGGAGCATCCAGGAGCACCTGGCCCTGGCGGCGGTGGCCTTCCCTCTGTTTATCAAGGGCTTGCTCAGCAAGGGGCCCCTCAAGCTATATAGCCTGAGCAGCGACGATCACCGGGCGATTGACCTGTTCGAAACTCTGGCCACGATTGACCCGTTCGCAGACAGCGACGTCCGGAATTCTTGGGCGGCCGCGCCACTTGCCCGGCTGCGGAAGATTGCTGCAAGAAACATGGCTGCGGAGGGGGCGGGTACTGAACCCGAGTAGGGGTGCCCATCGGTCACCAGCCACGCGGTAGCTCCTCCTGCTCCTGCTCCGGCCTGCTAGTGGATGCCCTTGGCCTTCGCGAGTACCGTTGCAAGCAACTTCTTAGCTTCCGCGTGACCTTGATTTGCCGCCTTTCGGAGCCATTTCGCTGCCTGCCCAAGGTCCTGCTCGAAGGCTGGAGTGAATGACGAGACGATGAGGTCTTTCCCGGTGTCGGTGTCGGTCGCTCGTTCGGCGCGGCCTTCAAAGTAGAGCCGCCCAAGCGCCGCCTGGGCGTCCGGATCACCGTTGTCGGCGTCCGACCAGAGAGAGTCCGCGGCATCTGGACGGTAGAAGCAAATGAAGTCCTTGGGCTTTTCGTTCATAGGGAGCCTTTCGCGCCTTTCGACGCTCTCATCGACACATGAAGGTTAAGACATGGATGGGCGGGATGGGGTCCCAAAGGGCGACATCACGGCCGAGTACGCCTCACGAGTACGAGTACGCCCGGCGCGCGCGACTCCAAAAGAAAACGGGCACTGAATCCAGTGCCCGTTTTTACGTCCCGCCGGCGCCCTTCGACCCTTCGGCAAGCTCAGGGACCGCAAGCTCAGGGGCCGGCCGCCGGCGGATTCTTACGAATCCGCTCCGTACGTTCCGCCGACCACCGCTTCTTCGGGTGCCGCCTCCGTCTTGTACTCGTTGTCGAAGGTCTCCTCGCGGGGCTCGTAGACCTCCTCGGGGATTTCGACGCGCTGGTAGTACGGCATGCCGGTGCCGGCGGGGATGAGCCGGCCCATGATGACGTTTTCCTTCAGGCCGCGCAGGTGGTCGACGCGGCCGGAGATGGCGGCCTCCGTCAGCACGCGCGTGGTTTCCTGGAAGCTCGCGGCCGAGATGAACGAATCCGTGGAGAGGGACGCCTTTGTGATGCCGAGCAGGATCCGCTTGGCGCCCGCGGGGGCCTTGCCGGCCGCCTCGAGCTTCGCGTTCTCGCGCATGAAGCGGTAGAAGTCCACCACTTCGTCGACCAGGAAGTCGGAATCGCCCACTTCCTCGATCTTCACCCAGCGCATCATCTGACGGCCGATGACTTCGATGTGCTTGTCGTTGATGGCGACGCCCTGCAGGCGGTAGACCTCCTGGATCTCGTCGACCAGGTAGCGCTGCAGTTCATCGGCGCCCTTGACCTTCAGGATGTCGTGCGGATCGATCGGACCATCCATCAGAGGATCGCCCGCGACCACGGCCTCGCCCTCGCGGACGTTGACGTGGGCCCCGCGGGGCAGCTGATACTCGTGCTCCTCGCCATCCGGGGTCACCACCAGGACTTTGCGGTGGGACTTCGTGACGTCGCCGAACTTCACGAGTCCGTTGACCTCAGTAATAACCGCGGGCTCCTTCGGACGCCGGGCCTCGAAGAGCTCGACCACGCGCGGGAGACCGCCCGTGATGTCTTTCTGCTTCGCGGTCTCGCGCGGGATCTTCACCAGCACGTCGCCGGCGTCGACAGTCTGCCCGTCCTGGACCATCAGATGCGAGCCGGAGGGCAGGAGGTAGCGGCGCCTGGACTTGCCGTCGTCGCCCTTGATCTCGATGCGCGGCTGCTTCTTCTCGTCCGGGGAGTCCATGATGACGAGGGCGGAGAGACCCGTGTTCTCGTCGACGTGCTCGCTGACTGTCTGCTTGTCGAGGATGTCCTTGAAGGCGACCACACCCGCTTCCTCGGTGAGGATCGAGAACGAGAAGGGATCCCACTCGACGAGCTGCTGGGCGAGTTCGACTTCCTGGCCTTCCTTGACCTTGAGCTTGGCCCCGTACACGATCTGATGGCGCTCGCGCTCGCGGCCCTTGCTGTCGGCGACGATCATCCATCCGCCGCGGTTCATGACGATGGACTCGCCCTTCTTGTTTTTGACCGTGGTCAAGCCCTGGAACGCGACGATGCCCGCATGCTTCGCTTCCACCGTCGACTGCTCGGAACGGAGCGAGGCCGCGCCGCCCACGTGGAACGTGCGCATGGTGAGCTGGGTTCCGGGCTCCCCGATCGACTGAGCCGCGATGACGCCGACGGCCATGCCGATCTCGACGATCTTGCCGGTGGCCAGGTCGCGACCGTAGCACAAGGCGCAGACCCCCCGCGCCGAGGCGCAGGTCAGCACCGAGCGGATACGGATGTGGTCAACGCCCGAGGCATCCACGTGGGTCGCCTTGTCTTCCGTCACCTCTTCGTTGCCGGCCACGATGACGCTCCCGCCGAAGGGGTCGCGAACATCGCCGACGCTGACCCGGCCGATGATGCGGTCGCGCAGGGGTTCGATGACCTCGCCGGACTCGATGATCGACCGGATCTCGATGCCTTCCGTCGTGCCGCAATCGTATTCCGAGATGATGACATCCTGGGACACGTCCACGAGGCGGCGGGTGAGGTAACCGGAATCGGCGGTCTTGAGCGCGGTGTCGGCCAGGCCCTTGCGGGCGCCGTGGGTCGAGATGAAGTACTGCAGAACGGTGAGGCCCTCGCGGAAGTTGTTGGTGATCGGGTTCTCGATGATCTCGCCCGACGGCCGGGCCATCAGACCGCGCATGCCGGCAAGCTGACGAAGCTGCTGCTTCGAACCTCGAGCACCAGAGTCGGCCATGATGTAGATCGGGTTGAAGTTCCCGGCCGTGTCCTGACCCTGCATGCCCTTGAACATGGCATCGGCCACGTTCTCGGTGGCGTCGGTCCAGATGGCGATGACTTTGTTGTACCGCTCGCCGTTGGTGATCGCTCCATCGAGGTACTGTTTCTCGACGGCCAGAACGTCCTTGTGCCCCTGGGCGACGATCTGTTCCTTCACTTCGGGGATCACCAGGTCGGTGATGCTGATCGAGATACCGGCCTTGGTGGCGTGGAGGAAGCCCAGGTCCTTGACCGCGTCGAGGGTGTGGACCGTCTTCTCGAGGCCGTAGCGGAGATAGACGTACTGAACGAGTTGCTGGAGGCCCCGCTTCTTGAGGAGGCCGTTCACGAACGGGATCCCTTCCAGGTGGTCGGCCAGAATGACCCGGCCCACCGTGGTGTTGATCACCTGGTTCTTGACGTGCTGAACCTCCCCGCGCACGACATCCTGATCGTCGTCCATGGTGGTGAGATCGATCAACTCGCCGGTGTACTGGAGGCGGATGGGAGCGAGGGTTTCGACCTCTCCGGCAGCCAGGGCGAAGAGAACGTCATCGAAGCTCGCAAACGCGCGGCCCGCGCCCTTGGCGTCCTTCTTCTCCTTGGTGAGGTAGTAGCAGCCGAGAACGATGTCCTGGCTCGGAACCGCGATGGGCTGTCCGTTGGCGGGGGAAAGAATGTTGTTGGCCGACAGCATCAGGACCAGAGCTTCGATCTGGGCTTCCGGAGTCAGAGGAACGTGCACCGCCATCTGGTCGCCGTCGAAGTCCGCGTTGAAGGCCGTGCAGACGAGGGGGTGGATCTTGATGGCCTTGCCCTCGACGAGCACGGGCTCGAAGGCCTGGATGCCGAGGCGATGGAGAGTGGGAGCGCGGTTCAGAAGAACCGGATGCTCGGAGATCACCTCATCAAGGTAGTCCCACACTTCGGGATGCTGCTGTTCGACCTTTTCCTTGGCCGCCTTGATCGAACTGATCTTGCCTTCGCGCTCGAGCTTTGAATAGACGAAGGGCTTGAACAGCTCCAACGCCATCTTCTTGGGCAGACCGCACTGGTGAAGCTTCAACTCGGGGCCGACCACGATGACCGAACGGCCGGAGTAGTCGACGCGCTTGCCGAGCAGGTTCTGACGGAACCGGCCCTGCTTGCCCTTGAGGGTGTCGGAGAGCGACTTGAGGGGACGGTTGTTCGCCCCGCGCAGGACGCGGCCGCGACGGCCGTTGTCGAACAAGGCGTCGACCGCCTCCTGGAGCATTCTCTTTTCATTGCGGACGATGACGTCGGGCGCGCGCAGCTCCATGAGCTTCTTCAGCCGGTTGTTCCGGTTGATGACGCGGCGGTACAGATCGTTCAGGTCGGAGGTGGCGAAACGGCCGCCATCGAGGGGAACGAGCGGGCGAAGTTCCGGCGGGATGACGGGGATGACGTCCATGATCATCCACTCGGCGCGGTTGCCGCTCTTGCGCACCGCTTCGAGAACCTTGAGGCGCTTGGCAAACTTGAGCTTCTTCTGGACCGAGGTCTCGGTCTTCATCTTCTCGCGGATGGTGGCCGCTTCCTCGTCGACATCGACGCGCTTCAGAAGCTCCTTGATCGACTCGGCGCCCATGCCGCAGCGAAGCCGCGGATACTTCATCCGCAACTGGCGGTAGCGCTCATCGGGGATCAACTCCTGGCGGCGGACCTCCGGACAATCCCCCGAGTCCACGACCACGAACGACTCGAAGTACAGGATGCGCTCGAGGTCGCGAAGAGAGATGTCGAGGATGTTGCCGATGCGCGAGGGCAGGCCCTTGAAGAACCAGACGTGGGAGGCGGGGCAAGCGAGCTCGATGTGACCCATTCGTTCGCGACGGACCTTCGACTGGGTGACTTCGACGCCGCACTTGTCGCAGACGACACCCTTGTGTTTCATCCGCTTGTATTTGCCGCACAGGCACTCCCAGTCCGTGATCGGTCCGAAGATCTTGGCGCAGAAGAGCCCGTCCCGTTCCGGCTTGAAGGTGCGGTAGTTGATGGTCTCGGGCTTGGTGACTTCGCCCTTGGACCACGAGCGGATCTTGTCGGGACTGGCCAGCCGGATTCGAATGGCGTCGAATTCGGGAAGCTTGGGCTCGACGTTTGCACTCACTGGCAGGGTCAGGCTCATGGGTTTGGTCCTTCTTTTGTCGTCGGCTTAGGCGGGGCTTTGGGTGTGGCTTGGGAAGAATGCGCGGAGTCGATCCGGGACGGGATCAGACGGTCACGCGAGACTTGATGAGCTCGACATCGAGGCCGAGGCTCCGCAACTCGCGGATCAGGACGTTGAACGACTCGGGAACGCCGGGGGCGTAGTAGTTCTCGCCCTTGACGATCGACTCGTAGATCTTCGTACGACCGTAGACGTCGTCGGACTTGGCGGTGAGAAGCTCCTGGAGGATGTTGGCGGCTCCGTACGCTTCGAGCGCCCACACTTCCATTTCCCCCAGTCGCTGCCCGCCGAACTGCGCCTTGCCGCCCAGCGGCTGCTGGGTGATGAGCGAATACGGCCCGATCGATCGCGCGTGGATCTTGTCGTCGACCAGATGGGAGAGCTTCAACATGTAGATGTAGCCCACCGCGACCTGATTCTCGAAAGGCTCCCCGGTGACGCCGTCCCACACCGTGGTCTTGCCCTTGGTGATGATGTTCGGACGGAGGGGGTTCATCTCCCGCTCCTTGTCGTTCGCCTTCTCGACGTAGGCGAAGATCTCCTCCTCGGTCGCCCCGTCGAAGACGGGGGTCGCGAAGTGAAGTCCGAGCGCCTTGCCCGCCCACCCGAGATGGGTTTCCAGGATCTGCCCGACATTCATTCGAGAGGGAACGCCGAGGGGATTGAGGACGATCTCCACCGGCGACCCGTCGGCCAGATACGGCATGTCTTCTTCGGCGAGCACGCGGGCGATGACGCCCTTGTTGCCGTGACGACCGGCCATCTTGTCGCCTACCGACAGCTTGCGCTTCATGGCGATGAAGACATCGACCATCTTGATGACACCGGGGGGCAGTTCGTCGCCGCGCTTGAGGCGGTTCTCCTTCTCCGCGAAGAGCGCCTTCAAGACCTCGATCTGGCGCTCGGTCTTGTCGATGATCTCTTCGATGCGCTCGCGGGAGTCTTTGCCCCCCGTGTCCTTGACCCGAAGCTTGAGGATCTCGGAGTGACGGAGCCGGCGGAGGGCGTCCCTTGTGAGGGTGTCGCCCTTCTTGACCACTTTGTCGCCCTTGGCGTTCACGAGGTCGGCGGAGACCTCCTTCCCGTGGAGCACGTCTTCGATGCGCTTGTCGCGCTCGTCCTGGAGGATGCGAATCTCGTCCTTGAGATTCTTCTCCATCATGTAGATCTCGGCGTCCTCGATCTGCTTGGCGCGCTCGTCCTTCTCGACCCCCTTGCGAGAGAAGATGCGGACGTCGACCACGATCCCCTCGATGCCCGGGGGACAGTAGAGGGACGCGTCGCGCACGTCGCCCGCCTTCTCGCCGAAGATCGCGCGGAGCAACTTCTCTTCGGGGGTCAGCTGGGTCTCGCCCTTGGGGGTGACCTTGCCCACGAGGATGTCACCCGGCTTGACCGCAGCACCCACCCTGATGATCCCGCTCTCGTCCAGGTTATTGAGCAGCGACTCGGAGACGTTCGGGATGTCGCGGGTGATGTCCTCGGGCCCGAGCTTGGTGTCGCGAGCCTCCAGTTCGAACTCCTCGATATGGATCGAGGTGTACATGTCCTCCCGGACGAGCTTCTCGGAGACGAGGATCGCGTCCTCGAAGTTGTATCCGCGCCAGGGCATGAAGGAGACGAGCACGTTGCGCCCGAGGGCCAGTTCGCCCATTTCCGTGCAGGGACCGTCGGCCAGGATCTGACCCTTGGCCACCCGCGCCCCCCACCTTGATGATGGGCTTCTGGTTGATGCTGGTGCTCTGGTTGGAGCACTTGAACTTCGTCAGGTTGTAGATGTCGGCGCCGATTTCCTTGCCCTTGTCGGGCCCGTCCTGGGCCTCGGCGCGCACGATGATGCGACGCGAATCCACGGAGTCGATGATTCCCGCGCGTTTGCACACCACGGCGGCCCCCGAGTCCTTGACCGTGACGTGTTCCATGCCCGTGCCCACGAACGGGGCCTCGGAACGGAGCAGAGGCACGCCCTGGCGCTGCATGTTCGAGCCCATCAGGGCGCGGTTGGCGTCGTCGTGTTCCAGGAAGGGAACAAGTGAAGCGGCCACGGAAACGAGCTGCTTGGGCGAAACGTCGACGTATTCGACATCCTCGCGACGGGCCAGGATGAAGTTGCCTGCCTTCCGGGAGGAGACCCGGTCTTCCATGATCTCGCCGCCCTTGCCGATCTTGATGTTGGCCTGGGCGATCGTGTACTTGTCTTCTTCCCAGGCCGACAGGTAGAAGCAGTGCGGCTCGACATCGGCGCCCTTCTTCTTCGCCTTGACCAGGGCTTCGTTCTCGGCCTCGATTTCCGCGCGCTCCACGATGTCGCCGACCTTGAACCGTGAGTCGCCGGAGTCGAGGACCTGGTAGTAGTACAAGACGTGGCCCTGGCGGACCTTCTGGTACGGGCTCTCGATGAACCCGAACTCGTTGATGCGCGAATAGCACGAGAGGCTCGCGATGAGGCCGATGTTCGGGCCTTCCGGCGTCTCGATCGGGCAGATGCGTCCGTAGTGCGTGGGATGGACGTCGCGGACTTCGAAGCCGGCGCGCTCGCGGGACAGACCGCCGGGTCCGAGGGCGGAGAGGCGACGCTTGTGGGTGATCTCGGAGAGCGGATTCGTCTGGTCCATGAACTGCGAGAGTTGGCTCGAACCGAAGAACTCGCGGACCGCGGCCATGACGGGCTTCGCGTTCACGAGATCGTGGGGCATGGCCGTCGCCATTTCCTGGTACACGCTCATCTTTTCCTTGATGGCGCGTTCCATGCGGACAAGGCCGAGGCGAAACTGATTCTCGAGCAGCTCGCCGACCGACCGGACCCGGCGGTTGCCGAGGTGGTCGATGTCATCGACGTCGGCCGGGTTCTTGCGCAGGCGCAGAACGTAGGCCACCACCGCCTTCACGTCCTCGGGCAGCAGTGTCTTCTCGGACAGCGGTGTCGAGAGACCGAGTTTGGTGTTGAGCTTCAGGCGCCCGACCCGCGAGAAGTCGTACTTCTGCGCGTTCAGGAACATGTTGTCGAAGAGCGCGCGCGAGGTCTCGCGGGTGGGCGGATCGCCCGGGCGGATGCGCCTGTAGATCTCGACCAGGGCCTCGTCGGCGGTCTTGATATTGTCCTTGCGAACGGTGTTGGACATCATCGGCCCCACATCGTCCTTCTCGGGGAAGAAGACGTCGATGGCGTCGACCTGGCTCACCGGGTCGATGATCTTCGAGAGCTTCTCGACCGTGATTTCCGTGTTGGCCTCGGCGAGGATGACCCCGTCCACGGGGCTCGCCACGTCGGTCACCGAGAAAGCGCCGAGGAGGTCGATCGGATCGATTTCGATCTCCTGGATCCCCTGCTTCACGAGTTGCTCGTAGATCGAGGCGGTGACGCGCCGACCGGAGTGGAGTATTTCCTCCCGCTTGCCCGAGCCGTCCTTGGCGGCGGAGATGCTCTTGGTGAGCTTGTTCCCCACCAGATGGGGTGCCACCTTGAGCAGGATCTTACCTTCGCGAAAGGTCACCCGATCGCACTTGTAGAAGGTCCGGATGAGATCCTCGTCGCGCTCCATGCCGAGAGCGCGCAGGAAGACGCTGGCCAGGAATTTCCGCTTGCGATCGATGCGGACGTGCAGGAGGTTCTTGGCGTCGTATTCGAACTCCACCCAGCTTCCCCGGTAGGGAATGATCTGCGCGGCGAAGAGGCCTTTCTCGATCTGGGAGAAGAAGACCCCCGGGCTGCGGTGCAGCTGGCTCACAATGACGCGCTCGGTGCCGTTGATGATGAACGTTCCGTTGTCGGTCATGAGCGGGATGTCGCCGAAGTAGACCTCCTGCTCCTTGACGTCGCGGATGGACTTCGTGCCGTCGTCCGGATCCTTGTCCCACACGATCAGACGGATGGTCACCTTGAGCGGCACGGAATAGGTCATGCCGCGTTCCTGGCATTCCTCCGCTTCGTGCTTGAGTTTGAGCGCAACCGGTTCGTCGCAGGTGTCGCAGACGGGGGCCCGGTTCGGGTTGAGATGGCCGCACTTGGGGCACGAGATCTCGAGGTCGCCCCCCGGATTCGCCACGAAAGTGGCGCCGCAGAACGTGCAGGGGCGCGCCAGCTTGTCGAGGCCGGTGAGGCGGGAGCACTTGCATTCCCAGTTGCCGATCGAATAGTCCACGAATTCAAGGGCGCAGTTCTCCCTGAGGTCGTTGATGGGGAAGATGCTCTTGAAGACGGACTGGAGACCGCTGTCGTCGCGGTCCTGGGGGAGAACGCGCATCTGCAGGAAGCGCTCGTAAGAGAGGCGCTGGATTTCGATCAGATTGGGGATCTGAATCGCCGTGGGGATCTTGGCAAAATCCTTGCGTTCGCGGTAGACGTTCTTCGGAGCTTGATACATCGGGTCGGGCCCTAACTATGAAGGGAGAGGAGAAGAGGGGCTTGTAGAGAGAGATCTACAAGGGGTCCAGAAAAACGAAGACGCCTCCGCCTCCAGAGGCGCCGCTTCCCGCCCGGAGGGGGGATGCGGTCGCCGCAAGGAGGCGGAAGCCGTCTTTGGGGAGAGGCGAGTCAGGGTTCGTGGTGCCTTCTCGCTCTACTTGACTTCGACTTGGGCGCCCGCTTCCTCGAACTTCTTCTTCATCGCGGCGGCCTCATCCTTGGAGACGCCTTCTTTGACGATCTTGGGCGCGCCATCGACGAGGTCCTTCGCTTCCTTGAGGCCGAGCGAGGTCACCTCGCGAACGGCCTTGATCACGTTGATCTTGTTGGCGCCGGCGGCCAGAAGATGAACCGCGAACTCGGTCTTCTCCTCCGCGGCCGCGGCCGGAGCCGCTCCGCCCCCTGCCGCCACCGCCATCGGTGCGGCGGCCGCCGCAGAAACGCCCCACTTCTCTTCGAGCGTCTTCACGAGCTCGGCCACCTGCATCACAGAGAGCCCGCTCAATTCGGTTGCAATTGCCTGAATGTCAGCCACGTCTATCTCCTCTCACTACTCTTTGTCTTTAAGGAACGGAAGGTTTCAAAAACCGGAAAAATCTCTGTTACGACGGCTTCTCAGCCATAGTGTCTTCATGGGCCTTCAGCACCCGCACCATCTGCTGGGCCGGAGTGTTGAGCAAACGGACCAGCTTCGCCGACGGGGCCTGGAGCACCCCGAGCAGCATCGACCGGAGTTCGGGAAGGCTGGGCATCGCGGACAGCGCCTTGACGCCGCTCGCGTCGAGAACCTGCGTTCCCGACACCAGACCGCTCTTGACCACGATCTGCGGATGGTCTTTCGAGAAGCTCACCACCACCTTGGCCAAAGCCACCGGATCGGCCTCGCAGTAGGCGATAGCCGTGGTCTCCAGGAACTTGTCCTTAAGGCTCGCGAGGGGGGTGCCTTCAAGGGCCCGAACCGCCAGGGTGTTCTTGATGACCTTGTAATTGCCGCCCGACTGGCGCACCTTGCGGCGGAACTCGGTCACCGCGGGAACGCTGATGCCGCGGAAGTCGACCAGGATCGCGTGCTGCGACTTCTCGAAGCCGCTCCGGAGCGACTGGACGAACGCCTCTTTTTCTTTCCTCTTCAGAGCCATTGGCTACTCCTGCGCTTCGATGGAGGCGAGATCGACCCGAACGCCTGGGCCCATCGTGGAAGAAATCGTGACCGAGCGGACGTACTTGCCCTTGGCGGCGGGGGGCTTGGCCTTCAGCACGCTCTCGGCCAGGGCGCGAATGTTCTCGGTGAGCTTGGAATCGCCGAAGGAGACTTTGCCACACGGAGCGTGAACCACGCCGTTCTTGTCGACGCGGTACTCCACCTTGCCCGCCTTGATCTCCTTGATGGCCTTGGCGACATCGGTGGTCACGGTTCCCGTCTTGGGGTTGGGCATGAGCCCCCGGGGGCCCAGGACCTTGCCGAGTTTGCCGACCGAACGCATCATGTCGGGAGTGGCGACGAGCGCGTCGAAGTCGAGCCAGTTCTCGTTCTGGATGCGGGCCACGAGGTCTTCGCCGCCCACGAAGTCGGCCCCGGCCGCCTGGGCTTCCTTGAGTTTATCGCCCGCGGCGATGACCGCCACGCGCTTCGCCTTGCCGCCCAGGCCGTGGGGCAGAACCACGGTTCCTCGCACCATCTGATCGGCATGCTTGGGATCGACACCGAGCCGCATGGCCACGTCGACGGTCTCGTCGAACTTGGCGAAGGCATTCTTCACCACTGCGTTGACGGCATCCGGCAGCATCACGGCCGGCTTGTCGCCGACTGCCTTGGCCGCCGCCTTGAACTTTTTACCGACTCTCGACATATGTTCTGACTTGCACTCCTTTTCGCGAAGGACCGAAGCGGCCGGTCGATCGCTCCCACCTTGGTTTTTCTGAGTTTGCGGCGTTTGGCCTTTTGGACGGTGCGTCGCTCCGGGATTTCATTCCCCGCGGCGCCTGGTGGTTGTCTCTGCGTCCCCTTCCTGGGCGAGACGCTTCTGACCAATCGCTTTCTGGATTCGCTCTGGCCGAGCGCTTGTGGTGTACGGTTTATCGAACCTCCACGCCCATCGATCGGGCGGTGCCCATGACTTGACGCATGGAGGCCTGGAGATCGGTGCTGTTCAGGTCGGTGAGTTTCTGCTTCGCGATGTCCTCGACCTGTTTCATTGAAATCTTGCCGACCTTCGTCTTGTTCGGCGTCCCGCTGCCCTGGGCGATCTGCGCCGCCTTCTTTATGAGGATGGCGACGGGCGGGGTCTTGGTGATGAAAGTGTACGAACGGTCGGCGTACACGGTGACGATCACCGGAATGATGAGTCCTTCGTCCTTCGACGTCTTGGCGTTGAAGGCCTTGCAGAAGTCCATGATGTTGATGCCGGTGGGACCCAAAGCGGATCCCACGGGGGGGGCGGGGTTGGCTTTGCCCGCCTGGATCTGCAATTTGACCTGGGAGACGACTTTCTTCATGGAAACCTACGGGGGCTAGGGCTTGTTCCCGGGATGGTTACCCTGGAAAGAAGCGGAGCCGTGGAGTTTACAACGGGCTGATGCGTTTCTGGGAGGCGAAGGGAGAAAATATCTGCTACTGCTTTTCGACCTGGAGAAAATCGAGTTCCACCGGGGTGGCCCGGCCGAAGATCGTGACCATGACCTTCACCGTGTTTCGATCCAGATTCACGTCCTCGACGACACCCTGGAAGCTGGTGAAGGGACCGTCCACGATCCGAACCGTCTCGCCCTTGTCGAAGTTGTACTTCGGCTTCGGCTTTTCAATCGACTCTTTGACCTGGTTGAAGATCTGATCCGCTTCCTCGTCGGAGAGAGGCACCGGCTTCTGGCCCGATCCCACGAACCCCGTGACTTTCGGCGTGTTGCGGACGAAATGCCAGGTCGTGTCCGGGATCTTGCGTCCTTCCGGAGACTCTTCCGTTTCGAGCTCCACCAACAGGTAGCCGGGGAAGAAGCGGGTGGCCGTCTGCACCTTCTTGCCCGCTTTCATCTCCACCACCTCCTCGGTCGGAATCTCGATCCGGCCGATCTGGTCTTCGACCCCGTGGGCTTTCGCGCGCTGAACCAGGCCTTCGGCGACCTTCTTCTCGAAGCCCGAATAGGTGTGGATGATGAACCAACTCTTGGGCACTGGTTATACCTGCCTGAGAAGGGCCGCGAGGCCGTTCGAGAAGACCACATCGACGGCATAGAGCAAGACGCCGAAGATTATGGTCGTGACGATGACCACGATCGTGGTCGGATAGACCTCCGTCTTGGGGGGCCAGGTGACGCGTCGGAGCTCGGAGCGGACCTCCGACAAGAACGTCGTCAGTTCGGCGAATTTGGTCGGGATGTAGGACAGAGCCGAAGCGGCCTTGGCCTGGAGCGGATTCTCCCCGCCCTCCGGCTTGCCCTCGGGCTTTTTTTCTTCAGAAGCCATGTCCGGTAACGCGTCCTCGTTTTCTGTTTTCTGTTTTCTGTTTTCTGTTTTTTTGGATTTTCGCGGTCGACTGTTCGTGTGGCAGGCCAGGAGGGACTCGAACCCCCAGCCCTCGGTTTTGGAGACCGATGCTCCACCATTGAGCTACTGGCCTGTGGCCCGCTTTCCTGGTCGAAGGCCTGAGACCTCGGGAAAGCGCCGGAACTGCTGAGCTTACTTCGTTTCTTTGTGTGGCGTGTGCTTGCGGCAAAAAGGACAATACTTGCTCATTTCAAGACGCTCCGTGGTCTTGCGCTTGTTCTTGTCCGTGGAGTAGTTCCGGTTCTTGCACTCCGGACACTGCAGATTGATGGTGTCTCTCATAACGGGTGGCTAGCGGCTTTCTTTTTCTGAGTGTGGAGCCCATGAACAGAATCGACAGTGAGCGAAGCGATCTGCCGCTTCCAGACTCAAGCCAGGGCTTGAGTCCTTGGTCGACTGTTGACCTCATCTCACGAACGAATTCGGCTTCTGGGGTGCGGCGATTTGTGGTTGGAGCCCATGAACAGAATCGAACTGTTGACCTCATCCTTACCAAGGATGTGCTCTGCCAACTGAGCTACATGGGCCGGCGAATTCTTCGAGCGGGCCATAGAGATTACCCTTTATTCATTCTCGCTGCGAATCGGACACCGCAGTTGAGCCGTAACCCTCCCCGACTCGAGATGGCTCTTTTTTGCACGACCGAGGCGGGTGCAGGATTCGAGACTGAGCGAAGCGATGTCCTCGACGTGAAGTCGGGCCAAAGGCCCGACTTCAGCTTCGACACCCGCGACGCGGGTGAGACCACGGATTCATGCGACCCTGTCCCAACAACTCCTCTTTAGTTGCTCCTAAGTGGAGCGGGCGACGGGATTCGAACCCGCGACATCCAGCGTGGAAGGCTGGCGCTCTACCAGCTGAGCTACACCCGCGTGACTGCTTTCCTGTCACCTCTTCTTGTATCAATCGGAGAGAGGCTGGTGGGGAGAGAAGGATTCGAACCTTCGAAGGCCGGGGGCCGACAGGTTTACAGCCTGTTGCGTTTGACCGCTTCGCTACCTCCCCAAGAACTTTGCTCTTTACGATCACGGCACCAATGCCCCGCAACTGCCGAACCTGAAAGGTGGAGCTGGCGGAGGGAATTGAACCCCCGACCCGCAGTTTACAAAACTGCCGCTCTACCCCTGAGCTACGCCAGCGACGGA
>JANODX010000223.1:0-47723 GCA_031412915.1 Vicinamibacteria bacterium
CGAGGCCCTTGAACAAGACACTCTGTGCTCTGGCAGAATCATTCATGCGGGGCGCCTCACTGTGTTTAGAGTCAGTATTACCAACCCTTTGGACGCAATGGCTCCCCGCTCAGTTCACTCCTTCATGAATAATCCGGGCTAGGCATGCGCAACGAACTATTGTTTGCCGCGGCGCTGACGGCTTCGATCGGCATGGCGACCACCGTGTCGGGCCAGTCGAGCGTCTTGTCGCCCCCGCCGCCCTACCTTCCCCAAGCAGCGGTGCCCGACAGCCTGAAGCTCGATCCGCCGCCGCCTGCCCGCGGTTCGATTGACGAGAAGCGAGACATCGCGGCGCAGAAAGCGGCGATCAAGTTGCAGGGCACTCCCCGTTTCGCGCTCGCCGCGCGCGATGCCGACCTGACCTCAGCGCAGGCCACGGGCGCCTTTTCCTGCGCGGCGGGGATGACGATCAGTGCGTCCACCACGCCGAAGATAGACACCCTGATGCGCCGCTTGACACGCGATTACGGGTTTGCCTCGGTCCCGACCAAGCTCAAATACGGGCGCACGCGGCCCTTCGTGATCAATGGCAAACCAACCTGTACGCCCAAGAGTGAAGCGGAGCTGAAGGCCAATGGCTCCTATACATCTGGCCACGCCGGGATCGGCTGGGGCTGGGGGCTGGTGCTCGCCGAAGTGTTCCCGGATCGGGCTGCCGAGGTGGTCGTGCGCGGACGTGCCTTTGCCGACAGCCGCCGGGTTTGCAACGTCCACTGGCTGAGCGATACCGAGCAAGGGCAGGTGGTAGCTTCCGCCGTGTTCGCCAGGCTCCATGCCGAACCTGCCTTCCGCGCCGATGTCGATGCTGCGCGCGAGGAAGCGAAGGCGCTGACGGGCAAGTTCGCGCCCATCGGATGCGATGCGGAAGCCGCGGCGCTGGCCCTGAAGTAGCGCCACCGCTGAGGCGTAGGCGTCCTACTTGATTGCATTGGGCCAGCAGTGCAAGGGACCGGCGTCGAGTTGCTGGAGCTCGGGTCCGATTCGCGGCAAAGATGGGTCATGGATTCTTGGAATCATGAACCGGCTAACACGCAAATGGAGCCGACGCGCCGGGTGATGCTTGACGACGCGCGGCTGATTTGGCGTCGTTGTGCGGACAAGACAGGATTATGAGGACGAACGGAACGCCAAAGAGATACGCTGTGAACTGAGGTTGATTCATGGTCGATGCCGTCCAGTCGAAGCGCGAGCAGATTCTCGGTGTCGCCAAGCGCCCGCCCCCAAAACGCGGAACGCCACATCCTCGTGCAGCTTCCTTGCGATCTTGCGCGAGCTGAACACTCCCGTCGCGTAGCCGTAGACCAGGATCTTCACCATCATCGCGGGATGAAACGGCTGATTCCGTGGGCCGCCTTCGGAATACCGCGCGTGGAAAGCGCTCAAATCAAAGCCGTCCACGGTGTCACTGATGTAGTGGCCCGGATGGCCATCGGGAAGCCAGTCCTGCAGGGCTTGCGGTAGCAACTGCTGCTGGCGCGGCTCGTAGGGCTGGTAGCTCTGAGGCATGACAAAGCCTATCGACGCCGCTCCTTTAATACCAGGCTTTTCAGCAAAACTCCGTCCCCTGATGGGGCAAGGAAGGAGCGGGCCTTGGGGGCGATCCGGGTCGCTCCCGTCGGGGCGTGCCCCAAGGGCAGGCTGGCGCGCTCGAGCGCGAGTCGCAACAGTCCGTCGGCCATCGTTCGCGCTCGCCGAGCCTCGTAAGGAGGCACACGATTCCGGAGTCCTGGCCTTCCAGTGCCGACGCGCGAGGCGTCCCCGGCGGGGCGAGCCCGGGTCGCCCCCTTGGCCCGCGGGTCACCACGAAGATGCCCGCCGTGACGACAACGGCTCGCGACCACGAGGGAGTACCTCTCGCTCAGACTCGAGGATCCTTCTGCCGCGCAGACTCCCAGCCGCTTTCGTCCAGCGGCGGCGGACTCTCAGCCGGGATCCGTCTCCAGCCGATAGCCGGCGCCGCGCACGGTGAGCAGCAACTTCGGGTTCGATGGATCGACCTCGAGATACTTGCGCAGTCGCACCACGAAATTGTCGACCGCGCGCGTCTCGGTTTCGGGATGCAGGTTCCACACCTTCTCGAGAATCTCGGCCTTGGTGACGACGGCGCCCCGCCTTTCATGAAGCAGTCGCAGGAGTCCTGCTTCCAGCAGGGTCAGGCGAATGAGCGCCTCGCCCCGGCGTATCTCGAAGTTGGCGAAGTCGACCTGGTTGAGGCCGATCGAGGCCGTGGTTTCGCCTCCCGGTGAGGAGGGAGCCTTTGTCCAGTCGCGACGGCGGAGCAGGCTTTTGACGCGCGCCAGCAGCACGGTCAGATCGAACGGCTTCGGCAGATAATCGTCGGCCCCCGCCTCCAGACCCTCGACGACGTCTTCGGGCAGTCCCTTGGCGGTCAGCATGAGAATGGGCGTGCGATTTCCCGACTGCCGCGCCGCCCGGGCGACCGAGAAACCGTCGATGTTCGGCAGCATGACGTCGAGCAGAACGAGATCGTGACCACCGCGCGACCGCGCGCCAGGGATGCAGAGCAGATCGCTCGCCTCCCGACCGTCGGCGATGCAGTCGACCTCATACCCCTCGAGTTTCAGATTGAAGGCGATGCCGCGGGCCAGGCTCGCCTCGTCCTCGACCACGAGAATGCGCGGCGGGACTTCGGCCGGGTCAGGCATGAGCCACTTCTTCGCGGGCTTCGACCGGTTCCGCCTTCACCACGCGGGGCAGATGCAGGATGAACGTGGTGCCCCGGCCCTCGCCCTCGCTCTCCACCCGCACCGTGCCGCCGTGCGCCTTCACCACGGACTTGACGATGAACAGGCCCAGACCGGTCCCCGTGCGCGACCGGCGAACCTCGGATCCGATGCGATAGAAACGGTTGAAGATGAAACGCAGATGGGCCCGGTTCATCCCGACGCCGCGGTCGGCGATGGAAAGCCGGGCGGAGCCGTTCGTGTCTTCCTCCAGGCTCACTTTGACGACCACCTGGTCGGCCGAGTACTTCACCGCGTTATCGAGAAGGTTCAGCACCGCGGTTTCGAGCGCGGTCGAGTCCCCCTTGAGGAGCAGGCTTGAAGGGCCCGAGTAGCACACCGCCGCCTCCGCGAGCTGGTTCCGGGTGCGGGTCAGGGCGCAGGCATGCTGGACCAATCGGGCCAGATCTACAGTGGGCGGGTTCATCACCGCCCGGTCCGAGTAGAGTCCCGCGTTCAGGACGCTGTTGATGGTGCCGTTGAGGCGGTCGAGATCGGCCCGCATGGTCTTGTAGAAGTCGTCGCGCTGGTCGATCGAAAGGGTATCGGCGCGCAACATGAGGGTGTCGAGATAGAGGCGGAGAGAGGCCACCGGGGTCTTGAGTTCGTGAGTCACCGCACTCACGAAGTTCGACTGGCGCTCGTTCAGGCGGACTTCCCTCAGAAGCAGGGTGAACATCAGTCCGAGCCCGGAGATCAGAAGCAGGAAGAGAAGGAGCCCGAAAAAGTAGACGAGGTAACGGGCAGTGGGGGAGGCGCGCAGCGCCGTCTCTTCGCTGCCGATGAGTTGCCAGCCAAAGGTGAGGGCGACCGCCACCACCAGGAGGGAAACGCCCATGGCGATGTGAAACCAGGTGCGGCGCTTGGGGGGAGAGAGCTGAGCTTCGGGCATGGGACGAGAAGGCGCGGCTAGAACAGTTTGAAGATGTCGGGAAGCACGCGAAGGACACGGCCCCGGGTGAGGTACCGCTTCGAGAAGGACAACTTCGACAAGGCGAGGAGCCGGGTCAGGACGAAGGGGTGGTGGAACGAGCGCAGAGCGCCCGCCATCATGGCCTTGAACTCGGGGCCATAGGGATACCACCACACCTCGCCTCCGCGCGACATGTCCCGGGCCACGTACTTGGGCTGAGTCATTTCGCGAAGGCCCAGCGCACCGTGGGTCCGGCCGATGCCCGAGGCCTTGATGCCGCCCCAGGGCGCCGTCGGTTCGCTGAAGCTGTAGACGTGATCGTTGATGGTGACGACGCCGGCCTGAAGTTCGCGTTCAAGTTTCGTCGCGGTGGCCTCGCTCGTCGTCCAGCCGCTCGCGGTCAGGCCATAGGGTGAATCGTTGGCCAGGCGGATCGCTTCGTCGATCGACTTCACCCGCATGATGGGGAGGACGGGGCCGAAGGTCTCATCCCGCATGATGGCCATGGTGTGGTCGACATTCAGGAGGACGGTCGGCGGATAGAAGTACCCCGGCCCTTCGGTCCGGAGGCCGCCGGTCATGATCTCGGCACCCTTGGCTCGTGCCTCGCCGACCTGGGCTTCGACGATCAGGCGCTGCCGTTCCAGGGTCAGCGGACCCACATCGGTGTTCGGATCGAGAGGGTCGCCAAGTTTGAGAGCCTTGGTCTTCTTGATGACCTTCGCTATAAAGGCATCCGCGATTCCGTCTTCGACGTAGACGCGCTCAACCGACGCACAGGTCTGTCCCGCGTTCAAGAAGGCGGCCCAGACGATCCCGGAGGCCGCGCGTTCGAGGTCGGCGTCGGCGCACACGACGGCCGGATCCTTCCCGCCGAGTTCGAGGGTGACGGGCGTGCCTTGATTCGCGGCGCTGGCCATGATCCTTCGGCCCGTGGGCACGCTGCCGGTGAAGAGGATCTTTCGGAAACCCGGGTTTTGGACGAGCGACGCGGCCACCGCGTCGTCGCAGGCCACCACGTTCAGGACTCCTGCCGGCAAACCCGCGCGAGTGAACAGGTCGCCCAGGGCAAGGCCAATCAGCGTGGTCGAAGGCGCCGGCTTGAGGACCACGGTGTTGCCGGCCATGAGGGCGGCGGCGATGCCCGTGACGGGGATCGAGAAGGGATAGTTCCAGGGCGTGATGATGAGAACCGGACCGAGGGGGTCGAACTCCGTCCGCGCTTGCTTGTGTCCAATCAGAAAAACCGCGGGATTCGTCTCCTGCGGGCTCAGAATCGCTTCCGCGTTCTCGGCGAGATGCTTGAGATGATCCAGTGACGGCAGAATCTCCGCGAGGTGGGCCTCGGCCACGGGCTTGCCCTGTTCACGCGCGATCAGGGCGGCGAGCCCCGGGGCTTCCTCCAACATGAGCCCGCGGACTCGGTTCAGAAGGCGGCTTCTCTCCGCGAAGGTCGTAACCCTCCACGGCCCGAATGCCCTTCCGGCTGCGGCGGCAGCTCCCGCGGCCTGCGCTTCATCCAGCAGGGAGAAGACGCCGACCACGTCGCCCGAAGAGGGCGAAAAGGCCTCTTGGGCGCCGTTGTTTCCGCTCATCCGTGTTCCTCCCACGATTGAATGGACGATGCTTCGCAACGATGGGGCTCCGGCAGGCGGCGCTGAACTGGCTTCCATGACTGCATTTTCGCCCCTTTCATGCCTTCAACTGCAAACCGGTCGGGAGCTACAATGAAAGAGGCAATGAAATCCGGAGTCCCCGCGGAAAACGATGGCGCCAGAGCCGACCTTCTGGGGGCGAATACCTCGTTCTACGAATCCCTGGAGACTTTCAACCTCGGCGCCATGAGAGCCCTTTGGTACCGAGGCGAGGGCGTCCGATGCATTCACCCGGGATGGGAGGCGATCAACGGTTACGACGCCATCATCGATTCCTGGGATCAGGTCTTCCGGAACACCGGCTGGATGAGGGTGACCCCGACCGATGTCGCCAGCTGGCGCCTGGGGGAACTGGGTCTCGTGTACTGCGCCGAAAACATCACCGCCAAGCACGACGACGAGGTGGGGGTGGCGGTCACGATGGCCACGAACGTGTTTCGCCAGACCGACGAAGGCTGGCGCATGATCCTGCACCACGCCTCTCCGGCTCCGGTTGAAGTCACCCAGTCGTTCAGCGGGACACTGCAATGACCGAAGCGGCGCTTCTCGGCCGGGACGAGGCGATGCCGGTTCCCCCTTCGCACCACGTCCTCGGCACTCCGTTGAAGGGGCCTTTTGCCGAGAATCTCGAAGAGGCGGTCTTTGGGCTCGGATGTTTCTGGGGCGCAGAGAAGCAGTTCTGGAGGATCGAGGGTGTTCACAGCACCGCGGTGGGCTACGCCGCGGGGTCGACCAGGAACCCTACGTACCGCGAGGTGTGCTCCGGCCACACCGGACACAACGAAGTCGTGCGGGTGGTATTCGATCCCAAGGTCGTGAGCTACGCAACCCTGGTGAGGGTCTTCTTCGAATCGCACGACCCCACCCAGGGCATGAAGCAGGGAAACGACATTGGCACCCAATACCGCTCGGGAATCTACGTCTTCTCCGATGCCCAGAAGGAGATCGCGGAATCCACGAAGGCAGCCTATCGCGAGGCCCTCAGGCGCGCCGGCCGCGGCGAGGTGACGACGGAGATCCTCGACGCGCCGCCCTTCTATTTCGCTGAGGACTATCACCAGCAGTACCTGGCGAAGAATCCGAACGGCTACTGCGGCCTCGGAGGCACCGGCGTTTCCTGTCCGCTGCCCTCCCGCTAGCCGGGCGGACCGATCATCGTCCCGAAGCAACAAGGGCGACCCGTGGGTCGCCCTTTGGGGTCTGGTCTGGTTGGTCTAGAAACTGGCTGGGCGGCAGGTGTAGGCGCCCAGGATTGCGGGGCTGACGTCCGCGACGAGGACATCGACGTGCTGTGACACGGTCTGGTCTCCCTTGACCCGAATCTCGTCGTGGCCCAAAGGCTCGGCGCAAATTCGCCCGCTGCTCAGATTGAGCACCTCCTGCGAAAGCACCTTCAGGTATTCAAAGTTGTCGCGCACGTTGCCATTGGAAAAGAACAGATCGGGCCGTTTGGTCCTGACGCTGTTCTGCGCGACGTCAATTTCGGTCCGGAAGATGATCCCCCCGCCCTCTCGGCAGCACTGGGCGTCGCAATTTGGCAGCCTTGCAAGCTGGCAGGTGGCGTTCGCCGCGGGTGGCGGGGTTGGAGTGGGCGTTGGGGCGGGGGTCGCGGTTGGGGCGGGGGTCGGCGTCGAGGAAGGGCCGGAACCCGTGGTCACATCGCCGATACCGTCCCCGCATCCAGCCATCATTATGGCGAGGGCCACGGTGGCTCCAAAAGCTGTCTTAGTCACAATGGGCAAGCCTCTTCGAAAAGTCGTCTACTAGCTAATGTGGTCGACGGAGAAAACATCGTCCGCCGCGGAAGATCCAATTATAGCGTCACCCAGACTGTTCAAGGAAAGTCCATCTGCGGAAAGGATCGCCTACCGCAGGTGTCCGACCTTCGACTGGATGAACGCCCGGAGGCGCTTGAACTCCGCCACATCCGCTCGTCCGAGGGCTTCGATCGATTCATCGGCCTTCAAGGCGAGTTCCCCCTGGTCGAGGGCGCGCAGGTCGGAAGCGGCTCTGCGCATCTTGCCCGCGATCTGGTCGAGGGCCCCGACCTCCGTGGCATTCAAAGTGGCGAGAATCCGGTCGAGGGGTGTGGTCATGTCGGGTGAATCTATCAGTGAGGCTCAAACTGCTTCGCGACGGCCGTCCATTTCGTCCTCATGATAGTGTCCGTGTCGGCGGGGCCTGAGGCACACTTGGGTGCGGCGGCAGATCCATGGAAAGAAGCGAGGACACCTTGTCGAACGAGTTCGATCTCACGGTGATTGGTAGCGGCCCCGGAGGGTACGTCGGCGCCATTCGCGCCGCCCAACTGGGACTCAAAGTGGCGGTGGTGGAGCGGGATCCCAAGGGAACCGGCGGGACCTGTCTCCAGCGCGGCTGCATCCCGACCAAAGCCCTGCTCCACACCGCCGACCTGTACGAGGACCTAAAGAACGGGAAAGAGTTCGGCATCCTGGCCGAGAACGTGGGCATCGATTTTTCGGCGCTCATGGCGCGCAAGAACCGGATCGTGAACCGCCTCTCGAAGGGCATCGAAGGGTATCTCTTCAAGAAGAACAAGATCACTCTGGTCAAGGGACAGGGGCGTATCGAGAACCCGAGGAGCGTCCTCGTCACCTCCGAGGGCGGGGCCTCGCGGATTCCCACGAAGAACATCCTGCTCGCGACCGGGAGCAAGCCGCGGACTCTGCCGAACATGCCCATCGACGGCAAGCGCATCATCACCTCGGACGAGATTCTCGAATTGAAGGAGATGCCCAAGAGTCTCATCGTCATCGGAGCGGGTGCCGTGGGCATCGAGTTCGCGTCCATTTTCGGGCGGTTCGGAACCGCGGTGACGGTCATCGAGATGCTGCCGAGGATTCTGCCCGTCGAGGACGAAGAGATCTCCAAAGAAGCGGAAAGGCTCCTGGCCAAACACATGACCTTCCTCACCGGGGCCCGGACCGACTCGGCCACGGTGATCCAGAACGGAGTTCAAGTCGAGGTGACACTTGGTTCCGGAGACAAGAAGACGCTGATCGCCGAACTCCTGCTGGTCGCGATCGGGCGGGGCCCGGTTTCCGACGGGCTTGGTCTCGAGGCCACCCGGGTGCGCGTGGAGCGCGGCTTCGTCCGCGTCAACCCGCGGTACGAAACGGACGAGCCCGGCATCCATGCCATCGGAGACCTCATCACGGTCGAAGGAAAGCCCCATGCGCAACTGGCCCATCTGGCGTCGGCGGAAGGCATTCGGGTGGCCGAGAAGCTCGCGGGCAAGCATGTGGAAGCCATCGACTACGACCGGGTTCCCGGCGCCACCTATTGCCAGCCGGAAGTGGCGAGCGTCGGCCTGACCGAAGGCGAGGCCCGAGGGCGCGGCTACGATGTGGCCATAGGAAAGTTCTCGTTCGGCAACCTCGCCAAACCCCGGATCATCGGCCACGATGGGGGCTTCATCAAGGTGGTTTCGGAGAAGAGCTACGACCAGGTCCTGGGGATCCACATGGTTGGACCTCACGCCACGGATCTCATTTCCGAGGCCTGCGTCGCTCTTCAGCTTGAAACCACCACCGAGGAACTGGCGAAGACGATCCATCCCCATCCCACGCTGGGCGAAGCCATGATGCAGGCCGCCGAGTCGGTCTACGGCATGGCCATCGACGCGTAACGGCCTGGCCCCGGGAACGCCTGCAAGCGAAGGCGGACCGTCCCTGTGGAAAGTGTGTTCCGGGGTTAGACGGGCAAAGCGAGGAGTCGGAACAAGTCGGTCCCTGAGCCGGTCGAAGGGACCGCCGGTGCCTTCAACCCTTCGGCCAGGTTCAGCGCAGGCAGGCTCGCCACCGGCCTCCTGCCAAAGACGCTAAACTCACCGGTCCCATGTCTGACATAGCCCTGATTCTCGGGGCGATCTTCCTCCTCCTGCTCGGAAACGGTTTCTTCTCCGGGAGTGAAATAGCACTCATCTCCGCCCGCAAGGCGGCGCTTCGGAAGCGGGCCGAAGAGGGCAGTCGCGGGGCGCGGATGGCGGAGCATCTTCGGAACGAGCCGGAGCGGTTCATGGCCGCGGTACAGATCGGGGTGACGGTGTGCGGCACCCTCGCCGGCGTTTGCGGCGGGTGGCTCGCCAGCCGCCACCTCGAGCCCGCGCTCGACAGCCTTGGGCTGCCCGCCTGGGCGCCCGCCGCCATAACCGCGAGCGTCCTGGTCTCGGCGGTCATCGTCTACGTGGAGATGGTGATCGGAGAACTGGTTCCGAAGGCCCTGGCCCTCCGCTATGCGGTCCCCATCGCGTCGGCCGTGGCCATCCCCGTGTCCGTCATCGCCCGATTGAGCCGCGTGCCCCTTCGCGTCATCACCGAGTCCACCCGCCTGGTCCTGCGCCTCTTCGGCCTCAAAGGCCCGATGCGCGAGGGCCTGGTCTCGGCCGAAGAAATCGAGCATCTGGTTGCGGAGGGCCGGACCCAGGGGGTCTTGTCGCAGAGCGACGCCAGTCTGCTCGAAGGCGTCTTCAAGTTCCGCGACACGCCGGTTCGAAGCGTCATGATCCCCCGAACGAAGGCTTTTGCTCTGGACGTGGGCACCGAGCCTCGCGCCGCCGTGAAGCGGATCGTCGAGGCCGGTTTCTCGCGGGTTCCCATCTACGAAGGGACGTTCGACAATCCCCTCGGTGTCCTGTACGTCAAGGATGTCCTGGCCTCACTGGAGCGCGCCGAGGCCGTCGATATTCGCGCCCGCCTGCATCCGGCTCATGTCGTCCCCGACAGCAAGAACGTGGGCGATCTGCTGCGCGAACTCCAGAAGACGCGGTCCCACATGGCTCTGGTGATCAACGAACACGGCAGCGTGGTCGGGATCGCCACCCTGGAGGACCTCGTGGAGGAGATCGTGGGTGAAATCCGCGACGAGTACGACGAGGGCGAGGAGAAATCGATCGAGCGGATCAAGGGAGGGGCGCTCGTGGTCGAGGGCACGGTTTCAAACAGCCAGTTGCGCGAGATGCATCGCATCCCCATTCCCGAGGAAATTGACGCGGAGACCGTGGGGGGGTTCATCCTCGAGCGGCTGGGTTCGGTGCCGAAGGGTGGAGAAGCGATCGAGATCGAGGGTCACCGGCTGACCGTGGTGGATGTCGAGCGTAACCGCGTTTCCAAGGTGAAGATCGAGAAACTGTAGGGACCCATGCGGTATGCTTAAAGGATTGACCACTCTGGCGCAGTTCGTGTCGCAACCGCAGCGCCCAGGCTTCCCCCTACATTCGAGGATCTCCTCTTGAACCCAGTACTCCCTCGCGGCCTCGCGCTCGTCGCCTGCGCCCTAACCCTCGTCGCCTGCAACAAGCCCGCCCCCCCTCCGGCCGCAACTTCGCCGACCCCTCAAGGTGTTGCGGGGATGACGGATGACGGCAAGACCCTTTACGCGATGGGCTTCATCGCCGGCCAGCAATTCGCGCAATTCAAGCTGACTCCCGCGGAGTTCGCGGCCGTTCAGAAGGGGATGGAGGCGTCGAGTCAGGGCCAGAAGCCCGAGATCGAGATCGCCTCCTATCAGCCGCGTATCGAGCCTTTCCTGCAGGCCAAGGTGGCCCAGGCGCGGGTGGCCAATGTGGGCGTCGCCCAGGGCCGCAAGACCGCCGATGCCGAGGCGGTGACCAAGGCGGCCGGCGAACCGGGTGCTTTGAAGCTCGAATCCGGAGCGGTGATCCAGACCCTGAAGCCAGGGGCGGGAGCCAGCCCGAAAGCCACCAGCACCGTGAAGGTCCACTACGAGGGCAAGCTGACGGACGGCACGGTTTTCGACAGTTCCATCCAGAGAGGGCAGCCCGTCGAATTCCCATTGAACGGCGTCATCCCGTGCTGGACCCAGGGTGTGGCCAAGATGAGGGTCGGCGAGAAGGCCCGTCTGACCTGCCCGTCCGACACGGCCTACGGCGACCAGGGTCAGGGTCCGATTCCTCCCGGAGCCACCCTGATCTTCGACGTGGAACTCCTGAGCATCAAGTAGGCGCACGACCGAGGTTAGTCCCTTGAAGATCCACGAATACCAGGGCAAGGCCGTCCTTCGGCGGTTTGGCGTGAAGGTGCCGGAGGGTGAACCCGCGTTCACTCCCGAGGAGGCGGTGGCCATCGGCAATCGACTGGGTTACCCCTGTGTGGTGAAGGCGCAGATTCATGCCGGCGGAAGGGGCAAGGGAGGCGGGGTCAAGCTGGCCCGCACTCGCGACGATGTGGTGGAACTCGCCGAAAAGATGTTGGGGATGACCCTGGTCACCCATCAGACGGGTCCCGAGGGCCGGGTGGTCAAGCGGGTCTTGATCGAGCAGGGAATGGAGCTCGAGGGCTCGCGCGAGATGTACCTGGCGATCGTCATGGATCGCGATTCGCAGCGGCCGGTGGTGATGGCCTCGTCCGAGGGCGGGGTCGATATCGAAGAAACCGCGGCCAAGAACCCCAAGGCCATTATCAAGCAGTACGTAGACCCCGCGGTCGGCTTCCAGGCCTTCCAGGCCCGACAGATCGCCTTCGGCCTCGGCCTCCCGAACGCGGTGGTGGGGCAGGCGGTGCAGTTCATCCGCGGGCTCTACGAAGCGTTCGAAAAGACCGACTCCTCCCTCCTCGAGATCA
Organism: Vicinamibacteria bacterium; assembly: GCA_031412915.1. GTDB lineage: Bacteria > Acidobacteriota > Vicinamibacteria > Fen-336 > JAGNNV01 > JAGNNV01. The sequence goes on from JANODX010000223.1 coordinate 11,957, forward strand.
ACCCCTGGCTTCTGACCGCCGACGGCGTGCTCTACGCGCTCGATTGCAAGATCAACTTCGACGACAACGCGCTCGACCGGCACCCCGATCTGCGAGGCTATCGGGATCTGGATGAAGAAGAGCCCCTCGAGGTCGAAGCCAGCAAGCACTCGCTCAACTACATCAAGCTTCCCGGCGGCAACGTGGGCTGCATGGTCAACGGCGCGGGTCTGGCCATGGCCACCATGGACATCATCAAGCTGGCGGGGGGCGCGCCCGCGAACTTCCTCGATGTGGGCGGGGGCGCCAACGCCGACCAGATCAAGCACGCCTTCCGCATCCTGATGGCCGACCCCGACGTGAAGGCCGTCTTCATCAACATCTTCGGGGGGATTCTCCGCTGCGATGTCCTGGCCGAGGGCGTCATCGCCGCGGTCCGGGATCTCGGGGTCAAGCTCCCGGTGGTGATTCGGATGAAGGGCAACAAGGAGGAACTCGGCAAGGAGATGCTCCTGACCTCCGGCTTCGCCTTCCAGACCGCGGACAACATGATGGTGGCGGCGAAGAAGGTCGTGGCCTCCGTCTCGGGCGCACCCGCGGCCAGGGTCAAACCCGCCTCGAAAGCCAAACCGCCGGCGAAAGGGGGCCGCAAGTGAGCGTTCTTGTCGGCCGCAATACCCGGGTGATCGTTCAGGGCATGGGCAAGCACGGAACTTTCCACGCCCTGGCGTGCCGCGAATACGGCACCAACATCGTGGGCGGAATCACTCCCGGCAAAGGGGGCACCACCCTTGAAGGCTTTCCGATGTTCAACACCGTGGAAGAGGCGATGCGCAAAACGGGGGCCAACTGCTCGGTGATCTTCGTTCCCCCCGCGGGCGCCGCCGATGCGATCATGGAGGCCGCGGACGCCGGTCTCGGCCTGGCCGTCTGCATCACCGAGGGTGTTCCGGTTCTGGACATGATGAGGGCGGCCACCTTCCTCAAGGATCGAAAGACCCGTCTCATCGGCCCCAACTGCCCCGGGATCATCTCGCCCGGGGAAAAGTGCAAGATCGGCATCATGCCCGGCCACATCCACATGGGCGGCTCGGTGGGTGTCGTCAGTCGCAGCGGCACCCTGACCTACGAGGCGGTCGGCCAGTTGACCGCCCTCGGCATAGGGCAGTCCACCTGCATCGGGATCGGCGGCGACCCCATCATCGGCACCACTCACCGGATGGCCCTCGAGCTCTTCAACAAAGACGCCGCCACCAAGGCGGTCATCATGATCGGCGAGATCGGCGGCTCGGCGGAAGAGGATGCGGCCGCGTACGTGAAGGCGCACATGAAGAAGCCGGTCATCGGCTTCATCGCGGGCCAGACTGCGCCCGAAGGCCGCCGGATGGGGCATGCCGGGGCCATCATCTCCGGAGGCAAGGGCACGGCCGAGGAGAAGATGAAGGCCATGCGCTCGGCCGGCATCCACGTGGTCAAGTCGCCTGCCGACATGGGTCGGATGGTGGCGAAAGTCCTGGGGAAGTCTTAGGTGAAGACGGCCCCTGACCCCACTCGTTACTGAAAGGCAGGTCCATGGAAAAGACGTTTTCGATCATCAAGCCCGACGCGGTCAAGGCTCGGAATGCGGGTGCGGTTCTTTCCCGAATCGAGAAAGCGGGTTTCCGCGTTCTGGCGCTCCGCATGCGTCACCTCACCAAAAGGGAAGCCGAGGGCTTCTACCATGTTCACAAAGCAAGGCCGTTCTTTGGCGATCTGGTGGCCTTCATGTCGTCGGGGCCGTGCATCACCATGGCCCTCGAGCGAGAGAACGCGATTCTCGGACTCCGTGACCTGATGGGCGCCACGAATCCCGCGAATGCGGCGGCGGGCACCATTCGCAAGGACTTCGCGCAGTCGATCGAGGCGAACGCGATTCACGGTTCGGATGCCCCGGAAACGGCGGCCTTCGAAATCGCCTATTTTTTTCCGGGAATCGAACTCTAGAATCTCCTTATGCGAGGTCAGGCCCCTGGCTTGGCCCCTAATTAGGGAGGGAGAGCAAACCGTGGAGGAACTCCGAGGTCTTCTCGCACCTGGCGTCCTGCCGGAGATACTCCGCCGGGTCTTCCTCGGTCAGCGTTCGGGAGCGCTTCACCTCGCGTTTGGAGTCGATCGGGCCGATTTCGACCTGAGTGGTGGTTACCTGGTCCAGGTGGTCTCGACCCTGCCGGGGGCCCGCCTGGGCGACCTTCTGGTTCAGATGGGTTTCCTCAGCACGAGGGATCGCGACGCGTGCCTGGAGATCGCGGCTCTGGCTAACGAGCGCCTGGGTCAGACGCTGCTGCGCCACGGTCTCATCGACGCCGACCATCTGGCCGAGGGCCTGGCCCTGCAGCTTCGTGAGGTCCTGGCGCGCGCACTGGTCTGGCCCGGAGGCGTCTACACTTTCACCGATTCTCCGGCGGGGGAGAAGGGGTCAGTCAGGGCGACCACCGGGCCTCGCGTCGACCCGCGGGAAGTCCTTCTCGACGCCACCTGGACCCTTGCCAATGATCCGGCCCTCGATGGCCTGCTGGGAGACCTCAATCGAAGACTGAGAAAATCGAGCGACGAGCGCCTCCTGCGTCTCGACTTTCGCCTCACCCCCGCGGACGCTTTCCTCCTCAGTCGGGTCGATGGGGAAGTGACCGCCGAGAAACTGCTCCAGCTCTCGCCGGTTGGCGCCGAAGAGGTCAAGGCGAGTCTGGCTGGGCTCCTGTCGGTGGGGGCCATCGAGTATGTTGGGACGCAGGCGCCCACGGCGGTGAAGGAGGAAGTTGACCGCATCGACGTTGCGAAAATGGCTGGCCGCCTGGAGTCGACCGATCCCTTCGAAGTTCTGGGGCTCACCCCCGAGGCCTCGGGCGACGAAGTGCGGTCGACCTACCTGAACCTGGCGCGGACGTGTGATCCATCCACCACCGCCGATTCCAAACTCAAACCCATTTTCCGGCGGATGTCGACCCAACTCAGCGAGGCGTTCAAGGAGATCGAGCGCCGCCGCGGCATGCCCCGACCCGCGCCCGGCAACCCGCGCGCCGACCGACACTCGGCCGGCCCTCCCCCGTCGTCGCCCGCGCGTCCAAACCCACCCGGCCCGCCACCTCCACCCCTCTCCCGCGTCGCCAAGGTTCCGAAGCCGCCGGACCCCAATGCCCCCGTGATTGTCCTCGCCGGTCCGGCGACCGATCCTGCTCCGCCGGTTCCAGCCTCCGATCCGTCGCAGGCGCTCGAGGCCGCGGCGACCGCGTCCGATGAGGGCCGGGTTCTGGAAGCCCTGGCACTTCTCCACGAGGCGATTCCCAATCTGACCGGACGTGACCGCCGAGCCGCGCGGGTCCGGAAAGCGCGAGTGCTCCTTGCGACCGAGAATGGGATGAAGCTCGCGGAGGAGGAGTTGAAGACCGCTATCGCCGAAGATGCCGGGAACGCGGACGCCCACATGGCCCTGGGCGGGATCTATCAGGAGCGAGGCTCGCTCGCACTGGCCGCGATGGAATATCGCAAAGCGCTCGAAATTCAGCCGCAGGGCGCCACCGCCCGCGAGGCCCAGCAGGCGCTCAAGGCCCTGCCCGGCGACCATTCCGGCGACCACCCTGCCGAACCGTCTGTCCTCAAGAAGATCTTTGGCCGCTGAGGAGTCAATGGGGGAGTTCCGAGGAGTCCTTGGGCTGGAGCTGTGCCCGAAGCGCTCCGGAGGGGCTTCCTTTTCCAGGTCGGTATTTGAGGGCGGCGGGAGGGTCAGGTCGAAGAAGGGGCCGTCCCCGCCCAGCAGGTTCGCCGATAATCCCGGGCTCTGCCCACCACAACGAGGCCAATAATTCATGTCCATCAAGTCCGATAAGTGGATCCGTCGCATGGCTCAGGACCACCGGATGATCGAGCCCTTTTCCGAGAAGCAGGTGGCGGACGGCCTCATCTCCTACGGACTCTCCTCCTACGGCTACGACATACGCATCGCCGACGAGTTCAAGATCTTCACCAACATCCACTCGGCCACCGTGGATCCGAAGAACTTCGACACCCGGTCGTTCATCGACGTGAAGGCCGATGTCTGCATCATCCCGCCCAACTCGTTCGCCCTCGCCCGCACCATCGAGTACTTCAAGATCCCGCGGAACGTCCTCACGGTGTGCGTGGGGAAGTCCACCTACGCCCGTTGCGGGATCATCGTGAACGTGACCCCGTTCGAGCCGGAATGGGAGGGCATTGTGACCCTCGAAGTGTCGAACACGACTCCGCTGCCGGCGAAGATCTACGCGGGAGAAGGCATCGCCCAGGTTCTCTTCTTCGAGGGCGACGAGGAGTGCGAGACCAGCTACGCCGATCGCAAAGGCAAGTACCAGTCGCAGCAGGGTCTCACCTTGCCCAAGCTCTAGCGCCGATCCCGGTTTTCGGGGGAAGATGGTCCCATGGTCCACGAAACCGTCGTCATGGAAGGGCATCTGATCGACTCGGATGTCCTGCGCCGCGCCTTCAACGCGATTGTCGAGGAAGGGGGTGCCTTCGAGATCCTCGAGTTCAGGGTGGGCCGGACCAACGACGACCCGACCCGCGCGGTGCTCGACGTCAAGGCCAAAGACCCGGCCGGACTCGAGCGGGTTCTCCAACACCTGTCGTACTTTGGCGCCGCCACCCAGACCGGCGATGCGGAGTGGGCCGCGGCCGAGGCGGACGGCATTCTGCCCGACGATTTCTACGCCACCACGAACTTCGACACCCTCGTGCGCAGCGAAGGACAGTGGGTGGCCGTTCATGGTCAGAAGATGGACTGCGCCCTGGTTCGCCGCGACGGCCGGCCCACCTGTGTGAAGCAGCGCCTGGTCAGGAAGGGAGAGATGGTGGCTCTGCGGGGAACCGGAATCCGAGTGAAACCGCCCGAGCGCAGCCGTGACTATTCGATGTTCGGCTTCATGTCCAACGACATCTCGGCCGAGGTCAACAAGAGCATCGCCATTTCCAGCGCCGCGCGCGAGATGAAGCGGACCCGCGAGGCGGGCCAGAAGATCGTGGTGGTCGCCGGTCCGGCGGTGGTTCACTCGGGCGGAGATGTGGCCCTCGCCCGGCTGGTTCGCGACGGCTGGGTGGATGTGCTTCTCTCGGGGAATGCGTTCGCTACTCACGACCTCGAGAAGGCCATTGTCGGGACCAGCCTCGGGGTGTGTCAGATGAGCGGAAGGGCGGTCGAGGGGGGGAGTCGCAATCACCTCTTCGCCATCAATGCGGTGAACCGCGCGGGAGGGATCCGGGCCGCGATCGAGCGCGGCGTGGTCAAGTCGGGGGTCATGTTCGAGACGGTTCGGCGCTCCCTCCCCTTCGTCCTGGCGGGCTCGATCCGGGACGACGGGCCGCTCACCGACGTCATCACCGACATCCGCGATGCCCAGCTCGCCTACGCGAGCGCGCTCGAGGGTGCGGGGGTGTGCCTCATGCTGGCGTCGGCCCTTCACGCCATCGCGGTCGGGAATCTGCTCCCGGTGGCCGTTCGCACGGTGTGCGTCGACATGAACGAATCGGTTCCGGTGAAGCTCGGCAACCGCGGCACCATGCAGGCCATTGGCCTCGTGACCGATGTCGGATATTTTCTCGAGCGCCTGGAGCACGAGCTCCGAAGTTCCTGAGCGCCGCCACGGTGGCTTCGACGGGCTCAGCCACCGCTGCCATGGCGCTTCGGCGGTTCGCGGCGCTATTTTCGCGTGCCAGCGCGCTTCGGCGGTTCGCGGCGCTATTTTCGCGTCCGGTAGAACCGAATCAGGTCGGTGCTCTCCGGGGCGGGCAGGCCCAGTTGCCTCAGCATGGTGGTGATCTGACCACGGTGATAGCTGCCGTGGTTCACCACGTGCTGAAGCATGTGCCAGAACACCGAAGACCCCGGATCTCCGGCCAGGGTCTTGTACTCGAACGCGCGTTCGATTCCAGTCTCGCCCAGGGCCTCCAGGAAACCTCGCACGTCCGCCTCCGTCTTCTGCCACAGTTTTTTGACCGAGGCCACGTCCGGAAACGTGTCGCGGGGAAGTTGCGAAGATGGAGACGTGCCCGTCCACCGCTGATGCCAGGCCCATTCGGCCGAATAGACATGTCCGAGGGTGTCCTGAATCGAAGAGAAACTCGATCCCAGTTCCTTCGTGAACTGCTCGGCGGTCAGAGGAGTGAGGGCGGCGAGCATCCGATCTCGAGCCCAGTAGTGATAGTCGAGAAGGGTACGCAGATCCTGAAGATTCACGGGTGTTTCGAAGCTCCTTGATCGGGTAGTCTAATTGTCCTTCACGCGCGCGAGGCCAGGATGCAGGGCCTCTCGCTTCGGAAGGAGGTCCCCCGGTGCCCGCGAAGAAGAAGCAAAGCGACCGGCCTCTTCAGGGAGCCGCTCTGGTGAAGGAGACGTGCCGCCGGATCAGGGTGGCCCGAAGCTACTGGGACGCCCACAACAATCGCGCCTGCCGAGGCGAACGCCTGAAGGCGCTGGCGTTGTACGAGAGCCTGAGCGCTGCGGATCGCGAGAAGGTCCCCCAGGAACTCCGGGTGTGGCTGCGCTACCGAAGCGAGAAGTACTTCGGGGAAGACCGGACGCCGCCGGGTGGAGCGAGAAGCTAGCGCGCCCCGGCCCTATTTCACTCGGACGCCCGTGGGGACGTCCTTTTCGAAACCGGCGAGCACCGCCTGGCCATCGACGGTGGCGGCAAGGAGCATCCCGTGCGACTCGACGCCCATCAGCTTCGCCGGTTTCAGATTGGCGATGACGATGATGGTGCGGCCCACCAGCTGCTCGGGCTCGTAGGTCTCGGCGATGCCGGAAACGATCTGGCGGGGGACGCCGCCCACGTCGAGCTGGAGCTTGAGCAGCTTCTTCGAGCCCTTGATCTTCTCCGCCGCCGTGACCTTGGCCACGCGGAGGTCGAGTGCCGTAAAGGCCTCGATTCCCACGAGGTCGGGTCCGTCGGACGGGTCGGGAGTGGCCGCGGAGTCCGCCGGGGCCGAGGGAGGGACCGTCGGTGGAGGCGTCGCGATCATCTCGGAACGCCGAATTTCCACGGTGATGGGTAACTTGATGTCGTCGTCCACGGCTTCAGAGATCTCCTTTGCGGGTTGAGGTGGTTTCTTGAGTTCGATGCGAGGGAAGAGGGGCTGAATGTCGCCGAGCCGCTGGCCCGCGACGAGTTGCCCATAGTCCAATCTCGTGCGCGCGTCCGAATCGTGGGGGATGCCCAGCATGTCCAGAACCCTGGAGGCGGAAGACGGGATAACCGGAGACGCGAGGAGGGCCAGGATCCTGACCCGTTCGGCCAGGCGATAGAGGAACGCATTAAGTTCGGCGGCGCGAGCGGGGTCCTTGGCGACGTTCCAGGGGGCGAATCTGACGATCGCCTGATTGGCGTCGCTGATGTGCGCCCAGATCTCGTTCAGCGCCGCGGAGAAGTTGAGGGATTCATACTCGCGGAAGACGGTCTCCCCATGCGCTTGGCCGAAGAAGACAAAGCCCGGTGGCTCCTGATCCACCCGGGCCGGCACCTTCCCGTCGCAGTACTTCGAGATCATGGTGAGCGAGCGGGACACGAGATTCCCAAAGTCGTTCGCGAGATCGGAGTTGTAGCGCTGCGCGAGGCCGGCCTCGCTGAAATCCCAGTCCTGACCGAACGAGGTCTCGCGCAGGAAGTAATAGCGCACCGCGTCGACCCCGTACTGATCCGCGAGGACCCTGGGGTCGATGATGTTGCCCGTGCTCTTCGAAAGCTTCTTGCCGTCCTTGGTCATCCAGCCGTGCGCGAAGATCCGCGACGGAGGCGGGAGCCCGGCCGCGATGAGCAATCCCGGCCAGTAAAGACAGTGAAACCGGATGATCTCCTTGCCGATGATGTGCATCCGCTCGGCGTCTTTGGCCCAGAACTTCGCGAACTCGGGAGAATCGTCGGCGTATCCAAGGGCGGTGATGTAGTTCGAGAGCGCATCGACCCAGACATAGAAGACGTGGGACGGATCGTCGGGGATGGGGATGCCCCACTTCACCCGGGCGCGGGAGATGGAGAAGTCCTGAAGGCCCTGTTTCAAAACGGCCAGGACTTCGTTCCGGCGACTGTCGGGCGAGATCTTCATCCGATCGGAACGAATGAGATCTTCGAGAACGTCTTGATAGGCCGAGAGTCGGAAGAAGAAGTTCTCTTCTTCGGTCCACTCGCACGGACGCTCGTGGTCGGGGCAGATGTTCCCGGGCTGCTTCATCTCGTCGTCCGTCTTGAAGGCCTCGCACCGCGGGCAATACCAGCCCGCGTACTTCCCCCGGTAGACCGCGTCCTGACCGTTTGGAGCCTGGGCGCGGCGGAGGCGTTCCCAGAGTTTCAGGACACCGCGCTTATGGATAAGGTCCGTGGTGCGTATGAAGCCGTCGTAGCGGATGTCGAGCGCGCCCCACAGCTCCCGGAAGACTGCCGAGATCTCATCGCAATATTCCTGCTCGTGCACGCCTTTCTCCCGGGCGATGCGCTCGATGTTCTGACCGTGTTCGTCGGTGCCGGTAAGGAAGAACACATCGTCGCCGTGCAGGCGGCGCGCCCGGGCCAGGGCATCGCACGCGATCGTGCAATAGGCGTGGCCGGCGTGGGGCACGTCGTTCACGTAATAGATCGGCGTGGTGTGGAAGAGGGTGCGCTTGCTCAAGGAGTGTGTGATGTTATTTCTTTTGAGTAACTTAGAGAAGGCCCAGCTGCTTGAAGCTGGCGAAGGCCCGACCGCCGAGGACGATGTGATCGACGAGAGCGATGCCGAGAACCTCCCCCGACCGAGCGAGACGATACGTCAACGCCTTGTCTTCCTCAGAAGGGTGAGGGTCGCCGCTCGGGTGGTTGTGGAAGGCCACCACCGAACGCGGCCGGTAGGAGAGGGCTGCCTGGAACACGTCGGCCGGGGTCACCGCGACGCTGTGGCGGCCTCCGGTCGCCACGATCTTCTCGCCGAGCAGCCTGTGTTTCGAATCGAGAGCCAGGATGCCGAAGACTTCATTCGGGCGGGTCGCGTGACGCGGCGTCAGGTAGGCCGCCACCGCCTCCGGGGAATCGAGTCTCGGCGCCTCCGGGCCGTTCTCGTATTGAAGCCGCCGGCCCAGTTCGAACGCGGCAAGGATGCGCAGGGCTTTGGCGAGGCCGAGCCCGGGATGGCGGGCGAGGGCCATGGGCAAGGCGTTCGCGACCGCTCGAAGGCCGCCCGAACTCAGCTCGCGCGACAGTTCGAAGACGGTCTTCCCTGAAGAACCCGTGCCCAGCAACACGGCGAGCAGTTCGGCATTCGCAAGCGCGTCGGCGCCCAGGGATATGAGCCGTTCGCGCGGGCTGTCCGCGGCAGGCGGTGAGGGCAACGGGGACGCCCCGGCGCCGAAGGCATCGAGGGAGCCGTCAGGGCTGTTGGGAGCGACGCCAATCGATTGAAACACATGGTCCTCTTTACTCGCGGCTCACTGCCCAGGGAGAGAGAAGACGTGGCCCGTGGGAGATAATGGATGGTCCATGAGTCAGGAGAGGTCCTCAAAGGCGGCAATTTTCGCGAGTCTGTCGATTTCCGCCCTCGCCTACGCAGGGGGGCTCTGGGCGATGGCCAGCACCCAGAATGCCATTGCCCGGACTCAGCCGCTAAGGCTGGTTCTCAGCTTGTCCGAGGCGGCCTTGGCCCTTCCAGCACTTGTGGCCGCCGCCTTGCTGGCCTCGCGTTTCCCGGAGCTTTACCGCTTCGAGGCCCTGCGGCCGTGGGCGGCCTTGCGAACCGTGGCTCTTGGCCTCGCCTTCTGGGCGCTTAGTCTCGGCGTGTTCGAGGCGCAGTACGTGTTCGTGAAACCGCCTCTTTCGTACCTCGAACAGTTTCAAGGCCTGCACGACCTTTTGAAACCGCGAACTCCGTTCGACTTGATCCTGTCCATCGGCGCGATCGCTCTCGCGCCCGCGATTTGCGAGGAGATTCTCTTTCGCGGACTCTTGACTCCCGTGCTTCGTCGCGCGGTCGGGACCACCGTGGCCATCGCCGTCTCCGCCGCGCTCTTCGGCCTGATTCATGTCGATTCGATGCCCAACGGGGCGGCCGCTCCCACTCTCGTGTACTACCGCGTGCCCTTCGCCTTCGTGCTCGGTTTGTTGCTCGGGAAGCTCAGGCTCGATACCGGTTCGTTGTGGCCGCCGATCATCGCGCACGCGACGCTCAATGCCACCACGTTCCTGGTCGTGCTCCTGGTGGAGGAACCCAGAGGTGTTCTGCCCGACCCTCAGCCCCTGGTGGCCCTTTCCATGCTGGTCGTCGGCTCCGCGGCCGCCCGGTGGCTGATGCGACAGATCCGCCCGGCTTTGGCTTCCCCTGCGCTCACCGCATAAGGGATTCGGGGTTTTCTCCGCAGGCCAGGGAAACCCGCCGGCCTTCGTTTGGCAGGCCCAGGCACTCGAACAGATTCCGGACGCACTGGCCGAGCCGGTCGCCGCGGGCCCTTTCGTCGTCGACGATTGTCCTCACCAGTTCGCGTGACCGGTCCACGATCGGGTCGGCCTCAGCCGCGGCGGTTTCGAGGGCCGGGTCTTCGACCCAGGGTTCAAGGCTGCTCCGCAGGGAAATGACCGCGGTGTTGAGGGGCCGGGAGCCCTCTCCCTCCAGCACGCGGAGGATTTCAAGCTGGCGTTCGATGCGTTCGGCGATGGTGCGCGCGTGGGGAAGGTTGATCCAGGCCGCTCGCGCCTCGGGGCTCAGATCGTCTTTCTTCATGGCGTGCCGCCCATCAATCTATTCGAAACCTTGTCCCTATAATCGAGCTTCCATGGCCATCCTGAAAGTCGCCCGCATCGGGCATCCGGTGGTTCGCGCGCGGGCCCGGACGGTGGATCCTGCGGTGATTCCCACTCGCGACTTTCAGCGCTTCCTCGACGACATGGTCGAGACCATGCGCGAGTACGACGGCGTGGGCGTGGCCGCACCCCAGGTCCACGTGGGTCTTCGCGTGGCCGTCCTCCAGGTTCCCCCGGGTGATGGCCGCGGAGGACGCCGCGGCGTCCCGCTCACCGTCCTGATCAATCCGGTCGTGACCCCGCTTTCAAAGAAGCAACTCCTCGACGTGGAAGGGTGCCTCTCCGTGCCCGACCTTCGGGGCGTCGTCCCCCGCTTCGCGAAGATCCGGCTTGAGGCCCGCGGTCGCGACGGGAAGCCCTACTCGCTGACCGCGACCGGATTCCACGCGCGGGTGATCCAGCACGAATGCGACCATCTGGACGGGCAGGTGTACCTCGACCGGATGCGGGACTTGAAGACGCTCGGCTTTCTGGACGAGATTCACCGTTTCTCCGAGGCGTAGTCAGTCTCCACGAAGCGCACTCTTCCTCTTTCTGCCGTACTCGCCTTCGCGGGGCCGGTCCGCTCCCCCTCAATGCGTCGTCGCCGACGTCCAGGTTCGCGCGATCTCGGACTGAAGCATCTGGCCCAGGGCGACCCGCACGCGAGACCATTCGGCCTCGATACCTGACAAGCGGTCGGCTCCGTCCTGAGTCCGGCCTTCTCGGAGATCCGTCTCGTAATCGTGGCACAGTCCGGAGAGCCTCAGGGCCCCGATGTTGGCGCTGCTCGATTTCAGGGTATGGACGGCCCGGGTCAGGGTCGGGAAGTCTCTCGCCAGGAAGGCCGTTCGGGCCTCCTCAACCTGGGGCGGACTGGCTTCGAGGTACAGCCCAACCACCCGTTCGATCAGCGAGGGCGTGCCGGGGCGCTGCAAGCTGCGCAGGGAGGCGAGGACGCCCTCGTCCAGGCACGGGGCGTCGTCGCCGGCCACCCCGCCGGGCGATGCCGACTCGGAACTCTTCCCTTCGGCGGGGGGCGCGGCACGGATGCCTCGCTGCAAAGCCGCGGCCAGGTCTGCGCCCGAGTAAGGCTTCGTGAGGTAGTCGTCCATGCCCGCCTCAAGGCAGCGCTCGCGGTCGCCGCGCATGGCGCTCGCGGTCAGGGCCACGACGTGGGCCCGCCGTCTGCGGGGGTCCGCCCGCTCGCGCCGTCGAAGCTCGGCCGTGGCCTGGAGGCCGTCGAGCACCGGCATCATGATGTCCATCAACACCACATCGTAGGGATCCTGCTCCAGGGCATCGAGGCCCCTCTGGCCGTTGGTCTCGATCCGCACCCAACAGCCGAGCTGGGTGAGCATGGCGTGGGCCACTTCCTGGTTGACCGCGCTGTCTTCGACCAGCAGCACCCGCGTCCCGGCCAGGAGGCCGGTGTCACGAGTCTCGTGGCCGGCGCTTTCGCCCTCGGCCGAAGCGTCGATGCCGGCGAGACAACGCGCGAGGGCGCGGAGGCGGACGGGCTTCGTGAGCTGAGGAATGGTTCCGCCTTTTCGGTCGGCCGAAAAGACGACCGCCTCGTCCAGGGTGACCAGCAGTACCTGCCGGATGGGGTCGATCGACTTGTCGTCGCCGATGACGCTCGCCAGGGTCGCCCCATCTATGCCGGGCATGCGGAGATCGAGGAGCGCCAGATCATAGGGACGCCCGAGCCGCGAGGCCTCTCGCAAGCAGGTGAGTGCCGCCTCGGCCCCTCCCGCGAGGTCGGCCCTCAATCCCAGGCGCGCGCATTGCCTTTGAATGGCGAGACCGCTCGAGACGCTGTCGTCGACGACAAGCACGCGCAGAGTCGGGGCCACGGACGACGCCTCGGGCAACGCCCATGCTGTTGCGGCTCGTTTGAAGCGGGCGGTGAAATGGAAGGACGAGCCCTCGCCGGGCCGGCTGTCCACTTCGATGTTGCCGCCCAGGAGGCCCGCGAGCTGCTTGGAGATCGCAAGGCCCAGGCCTGTGCCCTCGTAACGGCGGGTACTCGAGGTATCGGCCTGGGCGAAAGCTTCGAAGATTCTCAACCCCGCGTCTTCCGCGATGCCGACCCCGGTGTCGCGCACCTCCATGCCGACGAGCACCGATTGCTTGTCCTCGAACAGGATCCTGACCCGCACCTTGACCTCGCCTCGCTCGGTGAACTTGATGGCATTGCCCACCAGGTTCGTGATGACCTGCCGGGCTCGTTGCGGGTCTCCGAGGAGGAGGGGCAGTTCGCTCTCGAACATGCAGACGATTTCGAGACCCTTGGCCTGACCACGCGCGGCCAGACACTCGACCGCGTCTTCGATAGAGGCGTTGAGGTCGAACTCCGTGAGTTGCAGGTCCAGCTTGCCCGCCTCGATCCGCGAGAAATCGAGCACGTCGTTGATGACGGTGAGCAAAGACTCGCCCGAGCGCCTCACCGTCTCGGCGATCCGCCGTTGCTGCGAGTTGAGGGTCGAGCGCAGCAGCAACTCGGCCATTCCCAGCACGCCGTTCATCGGCGTGCGGATCTCATGGCTCATGTTCGCGAGGAAACGCGACTTGGCGAGGTTGGCCCCTTCCGCCATCTCCTTGGCCGCGCGGAGCTGCCGCACCGTGTTCTCCATCTCCGCATTCGCCCGGGAAAGCTGCCGGGTGCGCTCGTTGACGATCTCACCGAGGCGATCCCGCTGTCGCTGCATTTCGTTGTCGTGGTTCTCCAGCCGGAGGAGCAGGCCGTCGATGCCGGCGATCAGGGCTTCGAGCTCGCCGCCTTGCGAAAGCGCCGAAGGCTCGACGCCTTTGGCCAGGGGCAGGCGGACCATGCGGTCGCGCAGGGCCTCGATCGGCGCGCAGGTCGGGCGGAGAAGTCGGGAGCCGAGCGGTCGCGCGATCAGGACCGAGAGCAGGAAGAGGAATCCGTAGACCAAGGCGGTGCGCAGGATGGTGCGATCGAGGTAGGGGATGTCGGTCCGCAGGACGAGGACGCCGAGTTCCCTTCCGTTGTGGGTGACGGGCTCCTGGACCAGCGACGGGTCTTTCTGATCCAGGAGGGATTCCTGGGGAACGCTTCCCGGGGGATCGGGATCGCCCTTCCGCTCCCGCACAAATCGGGCCACGAGATCTCCGGAGCGGGCATAGAGTGCCGCGAAGACCACCGAGGGGTGCGTACGGGCGGTGTCGAGCGCGGACTGAGCCACCGACGGATTGTCGAGATTGAGAGCGCTCCCTAGTTGATCGGCGAGGCCCAGCGCCAACTCCTGTGCGTTCTTCATTCGCTGGTCGTGCAGGTCGGCCGCGTGGTAGGCGAGGGCCAGGAAGAGGGTGGGAAAGACAACGGCGAAGACAACTCGAGCCACGGATCCGCTGAGCCGCGCGCGTATGGACAGCGGGCTTCGCGGCAGCGAATTCGGCGGACGCAGTACTTCCTCCTTGCTCATTTGTCTATGTCCTAAGCACGCTTCATGCCTAAAGGAAAAGCTTAACGTGAGCCGCTCGTAACCCGATGCAGTTCAATGAGACACCGGTGGTCCAAGGCTCTTCGTGGCGTACTCCCGACCCGAGCGGGTCCGGGAAGCCGGACCAGGCGCGTCTCGGAAGCCGGATTTGAACTTCCCGGCGGCGAGGGCGCTCGCTAACGCAACCCTGATCGCGTCAAGCGTTTAGCTTTGGGTCCGGGGCGCCTGACTCGAAGGGCACGCGTCTTGCTCCCCTGGCCGACCGTGACGAATCTAACCCAGAGTACCCGCCCCGAGTTGCTCAGTTCCCACGAATCGAGCCAAGGCGATGATGGTTCGGCCGTTACTTCGGAGCGACCCGTCTTATCGATCCTCGTATGCGCGGATGAAGGAATGTTCCGCGCCGATATCGAGCGTCTGGCTGCCTTCGGCCTGCACACGCATCGCGCCTCGGGCTGGGGCGAGGCGCTCGCTCTGGCGCGGGAGCTGCGTCCCGCCGCGGTTCTTCTGGACAGCGGGTTTCTGGAGGGCGCAGGCCCCCAGTTGTGCGGGGCGCTCCGTCGCTCCTGGGGCCCCTCGGAGATGCCGGTGCTGGCGATCTGTGGCGGCCCTCGCGAGGTGAAGTGGGCTCTCAGTGCTGGTGCAAGCGACATCGTCGAGCGTCCGCCGAACTGGGATCTGGTCGGGCGCCGGTTGCTGGCGCTGGCGAGCGCTCAACGCACGACGGCCGAACTCGAGCACAACCGGCGCCAGCTGGCCCAGGCTCATGTCGCCCTCGCGGACGGCCGCCGGAAGTTCGAGCAGGAGAACCTGATCGATTCCCTGACCCGGCTTCCGAACCGGTTTCAGATCGAGCGCATCCTCGAGCGCGCTCTTCTCGCCGATGCGGGCCCGGTCGCCCTGATCGCCTTGGATCTGGACCGCTTCAGCGAGTTGAACGAGACACTGGGGCGGAAGACGGGCGACGAGATACTGCGGCTCTCCGCAGAGCGGCTGACTGCCTGCCTGAAGAACCTGCCCGGCCGGGGCGGGGCGGGACCGGGCCTGATGAGTGCTGCGCGATTGGGCGGAGCCGAGTTCGCGATCGTTCTTCGGGATTCGGACGCCGCGCGCCTCGCCGGTCTGGCTCGCTTCGTCCTCGACGCGCTCGGAAAGCGCATGACCGTTGGCGACCACCAGCTGCACCTCAGCGCCAGTCTCGGTATCGCGGTCGCGGCCCAGCCGAATGTGGCGCCCGAGACCCTGCTCCGTCATGCGGAGACGGCGATGTACCAGGCGAAGCGCGCGGGCGGCGGCCAAAGTCACGTCTATCACCCGGACCTCGGCATCACGGCCGAATCCCGTCTCAACATGGGCCGCCGTTTGCTCGAGGTCTTCGAGCGCGGGGCCCTGGAGCTTCACTACCAGCCCCTGCTCGCGGCGGAGAGCCGGCGCGTGCTCGGGGTCGAGGCTCTGCTGCGCTGGAACGACCCGGAACGCGGCTGGATTCCGCCGGCCGAGTTCATACCGGTGGCCGAGACCATGGGGCTGATGGGCGAGATCGGAGTGTGGGTCCTCGAGACCGCCTGCGGGCAGCTCCGGGCCTGGCTGGACGACGGCCTGCCTCAAATCCGGATCGCGGTGAACGTCTCTCGCCGGCAACTCGAGATCGGCGACTTCGCGGCCGAGGTGAAGCGCGTGCTGTGCGAGACGCGCCTCGATCCGGCTCTCCTCGAGCTGGAGTTGAGCGAGCGTGGCGCGCTGCATCGCGATCCCCAGATCATGGCCCAGCTCCGCCGGCTGAAAGCCATAGGCGTCCGGCTGGTCGTCGACGACTTCGGCACCGGCGAGACCGCGGTCAGCCAGCTCCGCGGCCACGATCTCGACGGGCTGAAGATCGATGGCTCGTTCGTGCGAGACTCTCTGGGCGAAGACGGCCCGGTCCTCACCGCGGCGATGACCGCCATGGGTCGTCACCTGAGCCTGCATGTCGTGGCCGAGGGCGTCGAGACGGAGGCCGAGCTCGTGAAGATGCGCGAGTACGGATGCCACGCCGTTCAAGGGTTCCTCTTCTCGCATCCCTTGCCGCCTGCCGAGCTTCGGCGGCGGATCATGCTGCCGCTCGATCGGCCGGACGTCTGCGAACTGATGGCGGTTGCATGACGAGCCCTTCCCCCGAGGCCGTGACCGCGTTCGCGCCGATGGCTGAAGAGGCGGTGCTGTGCAGCCAGCAGGGACCTCTCGACAGCTATCCGGAAACCGAGATAGCCCTGGTCCCGGAAATGCGACGAGGCCGTATCCGCCGCAGATGGCATAGCGATAAACCACTTGAAGATATCGACTTGATTCAGAGCAGGCCACGGGCCTTGAACTTGCTCAGGAGATTCGCATGACCAACGACAGCCGACCGACACCGGAGGCAGGGACGGCAACTCGCCGTTGTTCGAATGGCCGCCCAGAGGAGGGTTGGCCATCCTGAAAACGGGGCCCGGGACAAGCTCGTGAACGCAATAATTCTCAGGTCTTACCGAGATTTAACGAAGGCATCGCTCACCGCGATCGCGGTGGGCCTGGCTATTGTGGCCGCTCGTGGAATGGCGAGGTAACCGGTTGCCGAGCGCACGGGGGAGAGACCACCCACGAGGGTCCCCCAGGAGTAGCGCTCCTCCGCGCAGCGCGCAGCCAGGGGTCGGGTTTTCACACCGTCGCCCCTCGCCTGGCAAGCGGCCAAGCCGATCCCGGAAGCAGGAACAGCCCAGTCCCGAAGACGCGACGAAGGACAGCTCGCCCGTGGAATTCTGGTCCTGAAGCACTTTTGATTCAACGACCTGATTCGATCTCTGGTTTGGGCATCGAACTTGCTTCGGAGGGAAGCACGATGAATAGCGGCAGCAGCGTGACGAGGAGTCAGCACAAGCTCGCGTCCTTCTCCGCGGCCGGCCCGACCTTCGAGGGGTTCGCCAAGCCGGATGTGGTGGCGCCCGGAGGACACGTGTACAGCACTATGGACGACGGGAACCACCTGATCGCCAAGCAGCATCCGGAGTTCACCACTCTCAACGACCGAATCTTCATGATGTCCGGCACGTCGCAGTCCGCAGCCGTGGTGAGCGGGATCGCTGCCCTCATGATCCAGGCGAACCCGACGCTGACTCCGGACAACGTGAAGTGCGGGCTCGCCGCCACCGCGAAAGTGGCCTGGAGCGGTAGTGCCGCTCCTTACAGCGTGTTCCAGCAGGGCGCGGGTCTGGTCGACGCCTACGCGGCTGTGCACAGCGGTTGGGGAGGTTGCGCAAACCAAGGCCTCAACATCGCGAGCGATCTGACGGGAACCATGCACTTCAAGGGGCCGGCGGCCCAGGATGCCACCGGCAAGTATTACCTCACCACCCTGACGGGGAGCGGCACGACCTGGAACGGCACCTACAACACCAGCGGCTATCCGTGGTCGAGCGGGTATCCCTGGAGCAGCGGGTATCCCTGGTCGAACGGTTATCCGTGGAGCAGCGGCTATCCGTGGTCAAACGGCTATCCTTGGTCGAGCAGCACGGTCAAGCCGTCCGGTGCGAGTTCGAGTTCGATCAACTTCTGGGTCGCCCAGCAGTAGCGGGCGGATGCTGCCACACTAGAGCGCAGAACGCCCGGGTTCGAAACGAGAGGAACTCAAAATGAAAAGCGTCTCCGAGAGATGCAAGAGACAGCTGGGCTTTCTGGCCAAGAGCGCGGCTCTCCTGCTGACGCCGGTTCTCGCCGCCTCCTCCGTATGGGCACTCGGTCGGCCGATCCGCTTCGAGCGTCTGTCGACTGAACAGGGGCTCTCCCAAAGCACGGTGATGTGCGTCCTGCAGGACAGCCAGGGCTTCATGTGGTTTGGAACCGAGGCCGGACTCAATCGCTACGATGGCCGCGTCGTCACCGTGTATCGGCACGATGTTCATGATCCGAACTCATTGCCCAGCGACTTCGTCTGGAGTCTCGCCGAAGACGCGTCAGGCGACCTTTGGGTGGCCACGGAGGGCGGCGGGCTCGCGCGCTGGGAGCGATCGAAAGAGCAATTCGTCCGGTATCCGGTCGACCCTTCGGGCGCGGCCGGCCCGACCAGCCGCCAGCTCCGCACCGTTCACGTGGACAAGGGCGGAGCCGTCTGGGTGGGAACCAAGGACGCGGGTTTGAATCGTCTCGATCCGAAGACGGGCGCCTGGCAGGCGTACCGCCACTCGCCCGGTGACTCGTCCAGTCTGGCCGGAGACGGGGTCTACGCCCTGCACGGAGGCTCGGCGGGGCGGCTTTGGGTGGGCACGAACAACGGTCTGAGCCGATTGGATCCGGGGGCTGGCCGCTTTCAGAACATGCGTCACGATCCCAAGAACCCGCGGAGCCTCAGCAACGATGGCGTTCGAGGAATCCACGAGGATGGCCAGGGGAGGCTCTGGGTCGCGACGGTGGGGGCCGGGCTCGATGTCCTGCCCAAAGGCGGCGATGGCTTCGATCACCGTCGGCATGATGCGAAGGATCCGCGGAGCCTCGCGGACGATGTCGTGCACGCCGTGCGCGAGGACAGCGGGGGCCGGTTATGGGTGGCCACGCGCAGCGGCCTGCAAATGCGCGAGGCGGACGGATCGTTCGCGACCTACCGGAGCGACCCGGCGAATCCGAGAAGCCTGGGTGACAGCGATGTCCTCTCCCTCTTCGAAGACCGCGGCGGCGTGCTCTGGTTCGGCACACGGGCCGGGGGAGTCGCGCGCTTCAACCCGCGCACGTGGGCGTTCGGCCACGTCCCGCCCGAGCCGTCGGATCCCCGAGGCCTTGCCAACGGTTACGTGACGTCGTTTTCGGAAGACCCGGAGGGCGACCTCTGGATCGGGACCCTGGGCGGGGGACTGCACCAGCGCGACCACGCTACCGGTCTGATGCGGCGATACGACCGCGGCGCCCTTGGGTTGAGCGACGATCGGGTCATGGCGTTGCTCCATGACCGAGGCGGAAAACTCTGGGTCGGCACGATGGAGGGTGGGCTCAACCGTTTCGACTCGGCGCGTGGCCGGTTCGACGTGTTTCGCGGCGAGGCCTCCCGCCCGGGCAGCCTCAGTGCCAACGGTGTGATGGCGCTTCTCGAAGACCGCCGCGGCGCCCTCTGGGTGGGTACCTTCGGCGGCGGCCTCAATCGTCTCGACCCGGATGAAAGCGCCTTCTCCACCTTCCGAAACGATCCCAATGATCCTTCGAGCCTGAGCCGGGACGTGGTGACCGCTCTCGCGGAGGATCCCTCCGGTGCCGTGTGGGTGGGGACCGAGGGCGGCGGATTGAACCGTCTCGACCCGCGCCAAGGCCGGTTCGAGCGTTTCGTGCACGACGCCGAGGACCCGGCGTCGCTCACCGACGATACCGTCTACTCGCTCCACGTGGAGACCGACGGCACACTGTGGGTGGGCACGCGCAGCGGACTGTCGCGCCTCGATCCGGCCAAAGGCGCCGTGCGTTTCAAGAGCTACACGAGCGGCGACGGCCTGGTCGGCAACGTCGTGTACGGAATCGAGTCGGATGGCGCGGGGCGTCTGTGGCTCTCCGGCAGCCAGGGTCTGATCCGTTTCGACCCGCGTACCGGGGCGTTCAAGCAGTTCACCGCGAGCCAGGGATTGCAGGGTGACGAGTTCAACTTCGCCGCGCATTACCGCACCCGGCGCGGCGAGTTGCTGTTTGGGGGCCCTTCGGGTTTCAACGCATTCTTCCCGGAGAAGCTCGAGACCAACATCGTGCCTCCCGGCATTGCCCTCGTCTCCTTCCTGAAGTTCAATCAACCCGCCGCCGGTCTTGGCCCTGCCCAGAGTTTGCGCTCGGTCGAGCTTGGCTACCGCGATTCCGTGGTGAGCTTCGAGTTTGCAGCTCTCGACTACGCCGCCCCGGAGCGCAACCGGTTCGCCTACAAGCTTGAAGGCTTCGATCGCGATTGGATCGACCTTGGAAACCAGGGCCGAGTGACCTTCACCAACCTGGACGCCGGGGCCTACACCCTGAAGGTGCGCGCCGCGAATGCGGACGGCACGTGGAACGAGCAGGGCCTGGCCCTGCCCCTTCGGATGGCGCCTGCGCCCTGGCGATCGGCGTGGGCCTACGCCCTCTACCTTCTGGTCGCACTTGCCGCCCTCGCGAGCGTTGTCCGGTCGCTCCGGCGCAGGGCCGAGCGTGCCGCGGAGTACCGCAAGCAACTCGAGTTGGAGGTTCAGCAACGGACGCTGGAACTGGGGCATCGCAATGCGGAATTGGAACAGGTGAATGCCCAACTGGCGGAAACGAGCCTAACCGACTCCCTGACCGGCCTGAGGAATCGACGCTATCTCTTCGAGCAGGTGACGAAGGAAGTCGGAGCGATTCAGCGAGAGCGGGCCGAGGTCCAAAAGGGGACGCTCCGGGATGCCCACGAGCTCGTCTTCATCATGGTCGACCTCGACTGGTTCAAGCCCATCAACGACACCTGCGGCCACGCCGCCGGAGACCGCCTTCTCCTGCAGGTGAAAGACATTCTCGAGAAGGCCTGCCGCTCGTCGGACGTCCTCATTCGCTGGGGCGGAGACGAGTTCCTGGTGGTGGGACGAAGCTCCGATATGGAGAACTTCGAAGTGGTCCCCGAGCGGATTCGCGCCATGATCGAGCAGACGCCCTTCGATCTGGGCGACGGCCAGGTGGCCCATATCACCTGCTCGATCGGCTTCACCGCCTATCCCTCCTCCCTCAAAGGGGCGGAGCGCTTCTCGCTCGATCAGGTGGTGGGCCTCGCCGACCAAGCGCTCTACGCGGCCAAGCGGTCCGGTCGAAACGCCTGGGTCGGCCTGCTGACCACGCCGAAAACGGACATGCTCCGGCTGTCGCAGGTTGTGCAGTCGGACTACGATGCGCTGCTCGCCACCGGCCTCGACGTGCGGCGCTCCCCCGCGGCCTGACCGCCCGGCCGCATCCTCCGCCCTGTGGGATCGACCTGCCCCCGCTTTTGGCCGCAACGGTCTTGGTCTTCTCGATGTTCGGTCCTATGATTCGCATGTGCGATTGGGGACGATCGTCGCCCCAGAACAGGGAGGCATGTGATGACAAGAGTATTCCGCAGAGCGCTCGCTCTTACGGTCCTGAGTTCGGTCGGTATCGCCGGGCTCGCGTCGGCCGCTCCGCCAATCAGAGGCGTCGCCGAGGTGGGGATCCTGAAACCGGTCACGAAGATCCAGGGCGCCGACGTGGTCACGACCATCAAACTCAAGAACATGTCGAAAGCACCGATTGCCGGTCTGAAGATCGACGAGTACTGGTATGACAAGGGAGGCAACCTGTTGCCGGGTGATTCCAAGGTGGTGCGCCTGCTCGGGCTTGGCGAGGTGGCCACGGTGGTGCTGAAGACCAAGAAAGACGCGAAGATGAACAGCAACACCTATCAGTTCTCTCACGCCAACGGCAAGGTCAACACCAGGGTCCTGCCCAAGATCGAGTAGGCGGCCACGTACTGGAGTCGGCCCGATGAATCCGGAAGAATTCAGGGCCTTCGGGCATCGACTCATCGATTGGATCGCCGACTACCGCGCGAGCACCACCTCCCGCCCGGTGAGGTCCACGGTCGAGCCCGGGTCCATTCGCGCGCGGCTTCCGAAGGCTCCGCCCCAGGCAGGCGAGCCCATGGATGATGTTCTGCGCGACCTCGAAGACATCATCCTTCCCGGACTCTCGCACTGGCAGCATCCGCGGTTCTTCGGCTATTTCCCATCGAACGGAGAGTTGTCCTCGGTGCTCGGCGACTATGTGAGCACCGGTCTTGGGGTGCTGGGCCTGTCCTGGCAGTCGAGCCCCGCGCTTACCGAGGTCGAGGAAGTGGCCACGGACTGGCTCCGCCAGATGGTCGGCCTTTCGGACAAATGGAGCGGGGTCATTCAGGACACCGCGTCGACCAGCACGCTCGTCGCCCTCATCTGCGCGCGAGAGCGCGCGTCCTCCTACTCCCTCGTCGGCGGCGGTCTGCAGACCGGGAAGGCGCCCCTCGTCATCTACGTCTCCGCGCACGCCCACAGTTCGGTCGACAAGGCCGCTCTGCTCGCGGGTTTCGGCCGCGACCATGTGCGTCAGGTACCGGCCGATGCGGCTTTCGCGATGCGTCCCGACGCTCTCGCCGAAGCGATCGGCCAGGACATCGCGGCGGGGCGAAAGCCCTGCGCGGTGGTCGCCACCACCGGAACCACGACCACCACCGCCTTCGATCCCATCGCCGCCCTGGCCGAGATCACTCGCCCCCATGGCATCTGGCTCCACGTCGACGCTGCCATGGCCGGCTCGGCCATGATCCTTCCGGAGTGCAGGGCCTTGTGGCAGGGCATCGAAGGCGCCGACTCGCTGGTGGTCAATCCGCACAAGTGGCTGGGCGTCGCCTTCGACTGCTCGGTCTATTACGTCCGCGATGCCGAGCACCTGGTTCGGGTGATGAGCACGAACCCGAGTTATCTCCGGAGCGACGTCGATGAGCGGGTGAAGAATCTTCGCGATTGGGGAATTCCCCTGGGACGAAGATTCCGCGCCCTCAAGCTGTGGTTCCTGATTCGCGAGCAGGGAGTGGAGGGCCTGCAGGCGCGACTTCGGCGCGACATCGCCAATGCCTTATGGCTCAGGAGCGTGGTGGAATCCGAGCCGAACTGGCGAGTGCTCGCTCCGGTCCCCCTGCAAACGGTCTGCGTCCGCCACGAGCCTTGGGGCCTCGAGGGTGAGGCCCTCGATCGCCACACCCTCGCGTGGGCCGAGGCCTTGAATCGCTCGGGCGACGCTTACCTCACGCCCGCGATCCTGGAGGGGCGCTGGATGGTCCGGGTCAGTATCGGCGCGCTCCTGACCGAACGGTCGCATGTCCTTGGCCTGTGGACGGCGATGAAACGGGCGGTCTCCGCCCCGAACCAGGCGTAGGGGGGCTCAGGCCCGGGACGGTGCGGACCCTGGTTCCGCGGGGAGGGGGGTGGCGATCTCCCAGTTCGTGTGCGGGGCCCGGTTGAGCACGAACCACTGCCAGAGAATCTCCCGGTAGGTGTGGGGCTTGATCCCCAACTCCGCGTACATCGGCCGGAGAATCAGGTGCAGCTTCCGGAGGTTGTAAAACGGCACTCGCGGAAAGTAGTGATGCTCGGCGTGATAGTTCGAGTAGACGAACAGGAAGTCCCACAGACCGGAAGGCCGCATGACCGTGGACCACTTGAGCGGATGCGTGGGATCGATGTTGTAGTGCTGGCCCAGCCGATTGATGGTGAAGGCGATGGGGAAGACGATGAAGTAGGGCAGGAACCAGACGCGCAGCATCGCGCCCACGCCGCCGAAGTACCAGAGCGCCGCTCCGATCGACAACTGGATGGCGATGGTGGCCATGCGCTCGCGGGCGATGACGGCGCGCAGAGCCGCCGGATACGTCTTCACTTCCTGGGCGGCGGCCCGGAAGTAGATGGGCATGAGCGCAGGCGTGCAGTAAAGGAGCTTGAACCAGCGCTTGTTTTTCTTGGGCGAGAGCCAGTGACGCTTCGGGTCTTCGTCCGAGGTGCCCAGACCGTCGTGGTGATCGAGGTGCCAGCGAGTGAACTGTGAGGCCGAAATGCCGCTGGTGATGGCATAGAGAAGACCGAGGGCTCGCTCCGCCGCCGGTTTGGTCTTCCGGAAGATGGCGCTGTGAACCACCTCGTGGAGAAGGGTGGTCATGTTGAAGAAGGTGAAGCCCTGCAAGGCGATGAGGGGAGCGGCTACCCACCAGGGTCGGTCATGGAACAGGATCACGGCGCACACCGAGACCATGGCGAACTGGCGCGCGGCGTAGGCGAGGTGGACCGCGGGGTTTTTTTCGGAGAGTTGGACCAGTTGCTCTGGCGAGATCGTCCGGTGCAGAACTTCCTTGAACGGCCCCACGGCCTTCCAGTAGTGCTTGGACCTGGCGGGGACGGCGATTTCGACGGGCTCCATCGCCTGTGACTTTATCAGCCGCGTCCTTTGCGGCCGTAGCGGAAGGCTCCGCTGGGGGTGTGCGACATGTTTGTGGGGGGAGAGCGTCAGTTCGCGCCAGGCGAAGCGGTCCGATAGTAACGAGGCGGTCGGGCGGTCGCTGAGGGAGGTCCGTATTGAAGTACTCGGTGACGTTCGTGGGAAGCCGATCGCATCCGGTCCCTGAGCTCGTCGAAGGGACCGGCGTTGGGGGTGGCTTCGACAAGCTCAGCCACCGGCGTTGGGGGTGGCTTCGACAAGCTCAGCCACCGGCGTTGGGGGTGGCTTCGACAAGCTCAGCCACCGGCATCCACCGGGTCTTGCAGGATCGCCCCACAACCATGTCGCACACCCCTTGGACGGATCAACGCCCGCGATCTCCGGGCAGACCAAGAGCTTTCGAACATCAGGTAACCTGAGGAGAGACCATGAGCACCACACACAGAACCCGGATGGGCATCACTTCCGTTGCCGTCCTGACCCTCTTGGCCGTTCTCCCCGCGCGCGCCCAGGAGACCGACGCGCAGATTCGCAGCCTGGTGCGCAGCCTCGGCTACGGCGCCGGAATCCACGACTTCAAGAATTACGTCCTGCGCGGCGCCGACGGGTACCGCGTGGGCGCCGATAGGTACCTCAAGAAGGCCGGAGACACCGCGGCGGACCTTCGCGGTTCCGCCGCCTTCAAGGCCGACGAAAAGCAGGCGCTCGACGCTGTCGCCTCCGTCATCGGCGCGTATCGCGCGAACCTCGTCGTCGCGCAGAAGATGCTCGGGGAAGGCAGGAGCATCTCCGAGATCGACGCCGCGGTGAGAGTGGACGATGCGCGGGCGGCCGAAGGGCTGGCGGTGCTGCGAAAGGGGCGGACGTGGACGGCGCTGGACAAGCTCGAGGCAGCACTCGGGTACTCCGGGGCGATCCACGACTTCAAGAACTACGTCCTGCGCGGCCGGGAGGAATACCGCACGAACGCGGTGGCGCGTTTCCACGAAGTTGCCCGCCAGATCGCGACGCTGCGCGCGGACACGTCCCTGGGCGAAAAGGAGAGGAAGGCGGTGGACGACCTTGACGGCGTGGTGCGCAAGTACGCTGCGAACATCGACGTGGTGCGCAGGATGATCGGCGAGAAGAGAAGTGTTACGGACATCGACGCGGCGGTGAAGGTAGACGACACGAAGGCGATGGCGGCGCTGACGACACTCAGGAAGTGACGAGCCGGAGGGCCCAAGCCTTCACGCGGAACGGGCGTTCACTTCTCGCCGCTTGCTGAGACGCCTTGGTTCCAAGCCTCGAGTTGCCGCCGCCAACGCGGTTCTCGGGCCCGAAAGTAGGGGCACTCCTCTGGGATCGCGGCCATCGCTTCCTGGAGGGTGCGCACCGCCTCGGGGAAGCGCGCCAACTGAGCGTAGGCGCTGGCGAGCGCGTAGAGAAGTTCGATGTGCTCGGGGTTTTCCCGGGCTGCCGACTCGAGGGTGGGGAGCACTCCCGCGCCCTGACCGACTTCGATCCTCAGCCGCGCGCCGAAGATCCAGGCCAGTTGATCCTCGTCCGCCTCCTTGATGTTGCGGACGATTTCCCACTCGGCGCGGGCGTCGTCGAGCCGGCCGAGTTCGAGGTAACAGAACAGGAGCCAGACGTGGGCCCGTCGGTAGAGCGGGAACTTCGGGTAGCTCATCTTCCAGACCGTGTCGGCCCGCCTTAGGGGAAGCAGGGCGTCTTCGTATCTGCCTTGTTGCGCGAGAGCCATGCCGAGGTTGTTGTGGGCCTGGTACATCATGGGATCGGCGATGCTGGCGAGGCGATACCACTTCTCCTCCTGCGCGAGGTCGCGAGTGTGACGTCCCTTCTCGAAGTAGCGGGTGGTCCGCATCTGGTTGGGACCGATCGGCCCCAGGATATCGCCCTGGGCGTTCTTGATCGTGAGCTCGTCGGCCGGGAACACCCCCAGCTCGAGGTCGATCTCGCCGATTTGCGTCTTCATGTAGGCGATGCGCTCGGGACGGGTCTCTCGCTCGAGGAGGGTCACGTAGATCGCCCGCGCCTCGGACACGCGCTCGCTGCGGAGATAGACGACGACCTGGGCCTCCAGCACCTTGGTCTCGAAGGCGATGTCCTTGCCTTCCACGAGGGCGCGCGCCCGGGAGAACGCCTCGAGGGCCCGGCGGGCGGAGATCGGATACAGGCGGTCGGGGCCCCAGTACGAGCGTCCCAGGCCGTAGAACGCATCGGCGCTGTCGCGTCGTTCGGCGGCGGCCTGCTCGAAGAGTTTGACCGCCTCGCGGTACCGACGGGCCTCGAGGGCCGCGTTTCCCCGCGCGAGCAGATCGGGGCCCGTCTCGGCGGACTGGGCCCTTGCCGATGCCGCAATGGAAAACCCGGGGATGAGAAGGAACGCAAGCACAAAGCGGCCAGCGGCAGCGGACATGACCCTTAAATGATAGGTCATCGCTTTTCCGCGTTCCATCGCGACCAGAGCCGATCATGAGTGCGGGGATGCCGCGGAGAAGATCGCCTAAGCTCGCCTCGACTTCGATGCTGCACAAACTGCTGGGCTCACAACAGGCGGGCCTCTCCCTCATCATCCTGGCCCTCGGCCTGCTCCTCACCTTCTTCGCCGGGGCGCATGAGGACAAAGCGAGCGGAGCCGCGGTCAATAACTTCCTCAACTCCCATACCCTGATTCAAACCGCCACCGACGCGAGCTTCTTCGCGATCATGGCCGTGGGGGCCACCATCGTGATCATCTCGGGCGGCATCGATCTCTCGGTGGGTTCGATCTACGCCCTGGCCGGGGTGGCCATGGCGATGGGGTTGCGCGGCCTGGGCGCTTCGGGGGGATGGGTCAATGTCACCACCGGGCTGCTCATCTGCCTGGGGGTTGGACTGGGGTGCGGTCTGCTGAACGGCCTCCTCGTGGTCATCCTCCGCGTTCATCCCTTCATCGTGACTCTCGGAACCATGTGGATTCTGCGCGGCATCGCCTTCGTGTCGAGCAAGGCCGAGAGCATTCTGGTGCCCGAGTCACTCACCACGGTGGCCAAGGCGTCGCTCGGCCTGGGCGCGTCGCTCTACCCGGTGCCCATGTTGACCATGCTGGCGGTCGCGGTGATCGGTTCGGTCTATCTCACAAGAACCGTGATGGGCCGTCACGTCTTCGCCTTCGGGGGCAATCCGGAAGCCAGTCGATTCTCCGGCCTGCGTCTCGACCGCATTCAGATCGGCGTCTTCGCGATCTCCGGCGTGTGCGCCGGCCTCGCCGCGTTCCTGGGCGCAAGTTTCTACGGTTCGGCCTCCTGCGGCGACGCCACGGGCTACGAGCTGTACGTCATCGCCTCCGCGGTGGTGGGAGGGGCGAGTCTCTCCGGCGGGAAAGGAAGTGCCATCAGCGCCATGCTGGGCGCTTTGCTGATCGTCCTCATACGGCAGTCGATCCGCACCCTGCGCTTCGACCAGAACTACGAGTGGATCATTGTGGGCTGCGCGATCATCATCGCGGTGGTGCTGGACCAGGGCAGCGCGCAGTTGAACGCCCGGCGACTCGCGCGCGCGGCAAGCCGGGAATCGTGACCAGCGAAGCGGTGCGCTTCGTGGGGGTGGGCAAGACCTTCCCGGGGGTGCGTGCGCTGCACGACATCACCTTCGGCATCGGGACCGGTTCCTTGCATGCCCTGTGCGGTGAGAACGGCGCGGGCAAGAGCACACTCGGAAAGGTACTGGCCGGCATTCATCCGCCGGACTCCGGCCACCTCGTGGTCTTCGGAGAGAGGGTCCGCTTCGAAAGTCCGCGTGAGGCGCTCGCCAAAGGGATCGGTATGGTCCACCAGGAGCTTTCCTTCTGCGAGAACCTCTCGGTGGCGGAGAACCTGTGCCTCGCCGCCTTGCCCGCCCGCGGTGTCTTCATCGACCGGGAAGCCACGAATCGGCGGGCCGGGGAGATGCTGGAAGCGATCGAGGCCACCATCGACGTACGGGCGTTGGTGGGCGGACTGCCCCTGGGTCAGCGACAAATGGTTCAAATCGCGGCCGCGGTGGGCGCGGGCGCGCGGGTGATCGTCTTCGATGAACCGACGAGCAGTCTTTCCCAGCGAGAGGCCGAGCGCCTCTACCAGCTGATCGCGAGGCTTCGAGCCAGGGGAGTCACGTCCATCTACGTCTCCCACCGCATGGACGAGATCTTCAGGCTCTGCGACAACGTCACCGTGCTGCGCGACGGCCGGCAGGTGGCGACGCAGCCCGTGGCTTCATCGGACGAAGGCGGACTGGTGCAGATGATGATTGGTCGGTCGATCGAAAGGGTCGCCGGTTCCGCGACCCCCGCCACGGTGGGAGAGGAGTTACTGCGAGTCACCGATCTTTCGAGCCCGGCGAAGTTTCACGACGTTTCCTTCTCGCTGCGCGCGGGCGAGGTGCTGGGACTTGCGGGTCTGGTGGGCGCGGGTCGATCGGAGATCGCGCAGGCGCTCTTCGGTCTGGACCCCAAATCGACGGGCGACATCGACCTGCAGGGGAAGCGAGTCGAGATTCGGACGCCGTCTGCAGCGATGGCTCAAGGCATCGGCCTGGTGCCCGAGGATCGAAAGCGCCAGGGCCTGGTTCTGCAGATGAGCGCCCAGAGCAACACCACGCTGCCCCTTCTCGAACGGCTCGCCCGCCTGAGCTTCATCAGGACCGACGAAGAGCGCGATCTGACCGCGACCTACTTCGAGCGACTCCGGGTGCGGGCTCCCGGTCTCGACTCCCTGGCCGCCGGTTTGTCCGGCGGGAACCAGCAGAAGCTGGTCCTGGCGAAATGGCTCGCGGCCCAGGCCCGGATCTTGATCCTCGACGAGCCCACGCGCGGTGTCGACGTGGGTGCGAAGGCCGAGATCCACGCCCTGATCGATCAGTTGGCCCGGAACGGCAATGCCATCCTGCTCATTTCCAGCGAACTCCCCGAACTGCTGAGACTCTCGACCCGGATCCTGGTCGTCCGGGGCGGCCGAATCGCCGGAGAACTCTCACGGGCCGAAGCCAGTCAGGACGCGCTGGTGCGGCTGATGGCCGGCATCGCCGCCCAGGTCGCGTGAGCCAGGGCGAAAGGTCACGCCCGACGAAATCATCGGCGTTCTGCCCGGGAGAGGGCGTCTCAGACTTTGACCGGTCCGCGGTCAGGGGTGGCGAGCGAGCCGTTCCAGCACCCACCGGTCGAGGCCGAACAGCAGTTCTTCACGATTCGAGTAGGGCCCGGGCTGGTAGCCGTGGTTCGAAATTCCCGCCTGGGCGCGATCGGAGAGTTCCCAGTCCTGCTGGTTGGTGAGCTCCCAGAAATCCACCGCACCTCCCGGGTTGAAGTCGGGTCGGGCGATTTCATCGGGGTGGAAATGCCACTCGCAGACGATGTCGGTGCGATCCACCGCCATCGGCCACAACTGGAAGGTCAGCATGTAGTCCGGGTGAAGGTTCAGCAGAAAATTGGGAAGCAGGGCGTAGTAATAAACGTGGCGAGCGTCCGCGGCGGTGATACCGGGCAAGGGTCCGCGATTCGTTTGACCATCCATCGACAAGGTCTTCACCCCGTCGCGCAGGTCCATGCGCCCGCCCAGATACGTCGGCTGAGGCGGTTCATTGTCGCCGCTCATGTAGTGAGAGAGGGTGTTGAGCAGGGGATGGGCAACCGGGCAATGCAGGCATTCGGAATAGTTCTGGAAGATCAGTTTCCAGTTCGCCGAGACGTGATAGACGCGGCGTTCCACCCGCTTTAGGTCCGCCATGCCCCACGGCGCGAACTTCCGGTCGAGCCCGAACAGATGCTCGGCGAACGGCATCGGCTGAGGGGCGAGGTTGATGAAGATGTGGCCATCCCAGGTGGCTATGGCCACCTTTTGGAGCGGATAGTCCTCGGTGCGGAAGCCCTCCACCTTCTCCATGTTCGGGGCCCCCACCAACCGGCCGTCGAGCTCATAGGTCCATGCGTGGTAGGGACAGCGGATGCGGCCGGCAAGGGTGCCCGTGTCTTCCTTGCACAGCAGGGTTCCACGGTGCCGGCAGGTATTGTGGAAAGCGGCCACCCCTCCGGTTTGATCGCGCACCACCATGACATTGACGCCGGCGAAGCGCACCAGGAAGTAGCTGCCGGGTTGCGGCAGTTGCTCGGCACGCCCCGCATGCAGCCACATGTCGTGGTGGACGGCCCCCAGTTCGCGACGAAACAGGTCGGGGTCGGTGTAGTAGCGCGCCGGCAGAGTCGTGGCCTCCGCCACCCTGACCTCGGGCCGCTTGTTGGCGTATCGGGTAGTGGTGGTCACGGCTCTCTCCTCGCGCTGGCGGTCGCCTCGGCTTCGATCCGAGCGAACCAAGGCCAGTTTACAGGCTCG
This sequence comes from Vicinamibacteria bacterium, assembly GCA_031412915.1. Lineage (GTDB taxonomy): Bacteria > Acidobacteriota > Vicinamibacteria > Fen-336 > JAGNNV01 > JAGNNV01. The sequence goes on from JANODX010000223.1 coordinate 42,512, forward strand.
CGATGGCAAGGACGGCCGCGGCGCGGGGCTTCGGTTCGGCGTATCGTTCCATCCTCCAGCCGAAGCCTCATCGAGGAGTGAACGATGACTGACCTGTATCAACCCAAGCCGGAGCACAAGTTCACGTTCGGCTTGTGGACGGTGGGAAACCCCGGGCGCGACCCGTTCGGCGAGGCCGTGCGACCGGTCCTGACCCCGGTGCAGCTCGTTCATCTGCTCGGGGAGGTGGGCGCTTATGGCGTCAACCTTCACGACAACGATCTCATCCCGATCGACGCCAGCGCTTCGGATCGTGACCGCATCGTGGCCGACTTCAAGGGAGCCCTCGCCGCCACCGGGCTCAGGGTCCCGATGGCGACCACGAATCTCTTCAGTGATCCGGCGTTCAAAGACGGCGCTTTTACTTCGAATGACCCTCGCGTCCGGGCCTACGCCCTCCAGAAGACGATGCATGCCATCGACCTCGGGGTGGAGTTGGGCGCCTCGGTCTACGTTTTCTGGGGCGGACGCGAAGGGGTGGAGACCGATGCCAGCAAGGATGCCCTCGAAGCCCTGAAACATTTTCGCGAGGCCATGAACTTCCTGACCCATTACGTCAAGGATCAGAAGTACGACCTGGTGTTTGCGCTCGAAGCGAAGCCGAACGAGCCGCGTCACGACATCTACCTCCCCACCACCGGCTCGATCCTCGGCTTCATCGAAACCCTCGACCACGCTGAGATGGTGGGAGTCAATCCCGAAGTGGCCCACGAGCACATGTCGGGCCTGAACTTCATGCACGCCATCGCTCAGGCCTGGGATGCGAAGAAGCTCTTCCACATCGACCTCAACGACCAGGCCTTCGGACGCTATGACCAGGACCTCCGATTCGGTTCCCACTCGATCAAGTCGTGCTTTTTCACGGTGAAGTTCCTGGAGGACGTGGGTTACGCGGGCAGTCGACACTTCGACTCGCACGCCTATCGGACCGAGGACGTGAACGGTGTGAAGGACTTCGCGCGCGGCAGCATGCGCAGCTACCTCCTTTACAAGGAGAAGGCGCGACGGTGGAACGAGGACAAGGAGATCCAGGGTTTGCTCCGCGACCTTTCCGCGGTTCCGATGGATGGTTTGCCGGCCATCGACTCCTACTCCCGTGTCGCCGCCGATTCGTTGAAGGCTGCTTCCTTCGACCGCCAGGCGCTGGGCGCGCGCGGCCTCGGCTACGAACGCCTCGACCAGCTGACCCTCGAAGTGATCCTCGGCATCCGCTGAGGCCGAACCGCTCATGCGTCGACTCCTTCTCGGCATCGACGTCTCCACCACGGGGGTCAAGGCGCTTCTGATCGACGAGACGGGCGCGATCGCCGGGTCCGCCAGCACGCCGCTCACCGTCCAGAGGCCGAAGCCTCGGTGGTCCGAGCAGAATCCTCATGAATGGTGGTTCGGGACATGGCGCAGCATTCGCGACGCCATGGCGGCTGCGTCCGCTTCGGGCGATGAGATCGCCGCGGTGGGGCTCACCGGACAGATGCACGGCCTGGTGTTGCTTGACGAACAAAATCGTGTCCTTCGCCCCGCCATCCTGTGGAACGACCAGCGCACCGCCGCCGAATGCGACGAGATCCGGTCACGCATGGGCGGACGTGAACGGCTGGTCCAGGTCACGGGCAACGACGCGCTCTCCGGCTTCACTGCGCCGAAGATCCTCTGGGTTCGCAATCATGAGCCCGAGATCTACGGGCCGGCGCGCGTGGTTCTTCTGCCCAAGGACTATGTGCGCCTGCGCCTGACCGGCGTCGCGGCCACGGACAAGGCCGATGGCTCGGGCACGCTTCTCTTTGATCTGGCCGCGCGCGACTGGTCGACCGAGGTCCTCGATCGTCTCGACATCCCGAGGGCCTGGCTGCCCCCGACATTCGAAGGCCCCGAGATCACCGGGTCCCTCACCCGGAAGGCGGCGGAAGAGACCGGGTTGCGCGAGGGCACTCCGGTCATGGCGGGCGGAGGTGATCAGGCGGCGGGTGCGGTGGGCGCCGGTGCCAATCGTGCCGGGGTGGTGGCGTTGACCCTTGGGACTTCGGGAGTGGTGTTCGCCACGACAATGAGCGCTCTGGTCGAGCCCGAGGGCCGGCTGCATGCCTTCTGCCACGCCGTGCCCGGACGCTGGCACTTCATGGGCGTGACACTTTCGGCGGCGGGAAGTCTTCAGTGGTATCGCGACACCCTGGCCCCCGGCGTGCCCTTCGAAACCCTCGTGGCCGAGGCCGCCGATGTGCCCCCGGGCAGTGACGGGCTCCTCTTCACCCCGTACCTTTCCGGCGAACGCACGCCCTACCCCGACCCCATGGCCCGCGCTTCATTTGTCGGCTTGACCGTCCGTCATCGTCGAGCGCATCTCACCCGCGCCGTTCTGGAGGGCGTGGCCTTCTCCATGCGCGACTGCTTTGCTCTTCTCGAGGGCGCCGGTCTCGCCGATGTGGGTCAGGTTCGATTGGCGGGCGGAGGGGCCAGAAGCGCTTTGTGGCGAAAGATCGTGGCCAGTGTCCTGAAGGTGGAACTGGTGACGGTGAACAGCACGGAGGGCGCTTCCTTCGGCGCGGCCCTGCTGGCGGGTGTCGGCGTCAAGGCCTGGCCCGACGTCGATTCCGCGTGTGACGCCACCATAACGATCACGGGACGCGACCCCGCAGACGCGGGCTGGAGTTCCACCTATGACGCCGCCTACTCCCGCTATCGTTCTCTGTATGCGGCCCTCAAACCAACCTTCGATGGCCTCGGAGCCCAATGAGCGTACGGGAGCAGCGGTTTCACCCCCTGCGTGAGGAGTCGAGCCGATCGCCTCGGCGGCGACCCAACCGCACGATAGGATCAATGATCCTGATTCCAATCGAGAGCCCATGAGCATGCCAACCATGAAAGTGCCCGTCTTCTTCCTCAGATTTGCCGCTCTTCTGCCGATAGCCGTCAGTTGCGCTCAGGCGCCAGGAGGTGGAACGGCGCCTCCCGCGGGGACGGCGGCCGGTCCGGCGGCCCAAACCGCTCCTGAAGCCTTTGGCTTGAAGATCGCGATGATCGCCAAGAGTTCGACCAACCCGGTGTTCCTCTCCGCCCGAACCGGTGCTCTGGCGGCGGCAAAGGAGTTGTCGCTCAAGCACGGCATTCCTATCGAGATTGCCTGGCTCACCCCGCCGACCGAAGACGGACAGGTTCAGGCGCAGCGGGTGGCCCAGGCCGTGAACGAAGGCGCGAGCGCGATCCTCCTCTCCTGCTCCGACGCGGGCAAAGCCCAGGGCGCCATCGACGACGCGGTCGCACGCGGAGTTCCGGTGATGACGTTCGACAGCGACGCCCCGCAGTCGAAGCGTTTCGCTTTCTATGGCGTGGACGACAGGGAGACGGGCGTTACCGTCATGACCGAACTGGCGAAGCAGATGGACGGCAAGGGCAGCATCGGCATCCTGGCCGGGAATCAGAACGCTCCGAACCTCAGGAAGCGGGTGGATGGAGTCAGGCAGGAAGCGGCAAAGTACCCAGCCATCAAGGTCGTCGGGACCTTCTACCATGTGGAAACACCGCAGGATTCGGCGGCCGAAGTGATCCGGGCTCAGAACGCCTACCCGGAGATTCAGGGATGGGCCATGATCGGCGGTTGGCCGCTCTTCACCCCCGCACTCCTGACCGACCTCGATCCCAAAAAGGTGAAGATCGTGGCGGTGGATGCGCTGCCCGCGGAACTCGTCTACGTTGAGAAGGGACTGGCTCCGGTCCTGCTTGCCCAATCGACGTTCCTTTGGGGCTACGTCTCCGTGGGAATGATCGTGGACAAGATCCATCTCAAGAAGGATGTCCCCGTCCTCAACAAGATGGAACTGGTAAGGGTTTCGAAAGACAACCTCGGGACCTGGGCCCGGCAGTTGAGGGAATGGGGATTCACGGACGTATCCGAAACGCACCTGAAACTGGCGAAATGATCGCCCGGTCATGGATGAGATGCGGTTCGGCCTCGCACCCATGGTCGGCGCAGGCGCCTTGCACGTGGCGCGCGACCTGGAAGAGGTCTGATGGAACAGGGCGGGTTCGTCCGTCGCCACCCGCGCACCCTGGTCGCCTTGACGACTCTGCTCTGCGTGGTCTTGTGGTCCGCGCTGATGATCGCGGGAACTACTCTCGGTTGGTGGCGCCGGTCGCTGGCCCCGCCCGGTGACGCGGCCGCGTTCGCGCGCGCATCGAAGCAGTTGATCGACGCGCGCAACCGGGGGAACGTCGCCTTCCGGCTGATCGAGGGCGGGGTGCTGAAAGACGAGTATTTCGTGTCGATCGGCCTTGCCGTCGGTCCGGAGACGCTGTTCCAGGTCGCGTCGCTCAGCAAGTGGGTGGCGGCGTGGGGCGTCATGACGCTGGTGGAGTCCGGAAAGCTCGATCTGGATGCGCCGGTGTCGCGCTATCTCACGAGATGGCGCCTGCCCGCGACCGAATTCGACAACGATGGTGTGACCGTGCGCCGGTTGCTCAGCCACACCGCAGGATTGACCGATGGCCTGGGCTTTGCCGGATTCGGGCCCGGGGTCGAGTTGCCGAGTCTCGAACAGACCCTGAACCACCCCGACGCGTCGCCGGGTCATAGCGGCGTGATTCGTGTGGGCGCCGAGCCCGGCTCCGGGTGGGACTACTCGGGCGGCGGCTATTTGATTCTGCAGCTGCTCATCGAGGAGGCGACCGGTGAAACGTTCGAAGGCTACATGCAGCGCGCCCTGCTCCGCCCGTTGGGCATGGAACGCTCCACGTTCACGGTCGACGCCTCCACGCCGAACGTGGCGACCTTCTACGACGTCGACGGAACGGAAGCGATCCACTATCGATTTCGAGCCAAGGCCGCAGCCTCTCTCTATACGACCGGATCGGATATGACCCGATTCATCCAGGCTCACCTCGCCGGCCCGGCGGGCGAGCCGATCGGCCGTGGCGTGCTGCAGCCGGAGACGCTGCGGCTGATGCGTCAACCGGAGGCGGGGATGTTCGGGGCCGCCATCTGGGGGCTCGGCGTCATGCTGTTCGCTCCGGTGGGCGCGGGCGACTTCGTCATCGGCCACGATGGCAGCAACGATCCGGCGATCAACACTTCGGTTCGCCTGAATCCGGGCACGGGCGACGGCATCGTCGTGCTGGAGACGGGCGATCGGACGCTCGCGAGTGTGCTCGGGAGCGAGTGGGTCTTCTGGCAAACCGGTAC
>JANODX010000224.1:0-3906 GCA_031412915.1 Vicinamibacteria bacterium
CGGTGACGTTCGGGGGAAGCCGATCGCATCCGGTCCCTGAGCTCGTCGAAGGGACCGGCGTTGGGGGTGGCTTCGACAAGCTCAGCCACCGGCATCCACCGGGTCTTGCAGGATCGCCCCACAACCATGTCGCACACCCGACGGCAGGCCTCGCGGGCCGCCCGACGACTTCGGACCTATGGAACGATCACGCCCGCCATCGACTCCTGCTTGAAAAGAGCGCTGAAGGCGGTCACGTCACGGTCCAGGATCTCCGCGAAGACGGCCTTCCGCTCGCTCCATGACTTGTCGAGATCGGCGACGCGGATCTTCATTCCCGCGGTGGGCCCGGCCTCCGATTCCGCCACGGCGTTCAGGAGGTCGAGGGTGTTGTTCGAGAGCCTGTTCCGGAAGTTGATGATGTCCTGCTGCGTCTTCTGCTTCGGCTGGACGATGCTCTCCTCCCAAGCGGTGAGCGACTCCGTGAGTCTCTTCCCGGCCTCCGCGAATGCTTCGGCCTTTGGGTGTTTCGCGGTCAGGTCGACCAGCGACTTCACCTGATCGCGCACCGCCCGGGCCTTCAGGACGGAGGCATGCATGTCGTCGATCCAGGCTCGAAGGCCGCCCGCCATCTCAGAGGCGGCGAGGAGGGCCTGGTCGCTCGCCGCGAAGTCCGCCATGAGCCTCGGGTCCACCTGAAGATCCACCGTTTCCGTGGAGGCGACGCCGTCGGCGGTCACCTTGATGGTGTACGTTCCGAGGCCCGCGAGATGGCCGCGGCCGCTCTCGAACATGATCCCGGGGACCTTCGGGACGTCGTTGTAACGGAGGTTCCAGACCCAGCGATTCAGCCCCGGCTTCATCGACGGTCCGCTCGCCGGAGTCCCCGGGGTTTCGACCGGGGCCGAGGCCTTCACCGCCGGCTCGGGCCAGGACACGCTTCGGACCGGGCGGCCCTTCGCGTCGAGCACGTCGATGGAAAACGCCTTTTCCGGCGCCTTCGCGAGCCAGTAATAAGCGATGACGCCCGACGGCGGGTTCTTTCCCAGCCCGGGGTCCGTGCTGCTTCCGTACTCGACCCGGGGCGTGGGCCGCGGTTTCAGGACACGAACCGGATCTTTCGGAGACCCCGACCCGGCGCGATGGGCCCGCAGGGGTGTGATGTCGTCGAGAACAAAAAAACCTCGGCCCTGCGTCGAGGCCACCAGGTCGCCCGCCCGGACCTGCAGGTCGGTCACCGGAGTCATCGGCATGTTGAGGCGCAGGCTCTGCCACGACGCGCCGTCGTCGGTGGAAACGAACGCACCGAGTTCGGTCCCCATGTAGAGGAGTCCGCGGGTCGTCGGGTCTTCGCGCACCACCCGTACATGGTGATCTTCGGGGATGCCGGCCACGATCTTCGTCCAGGTCTTCCCGAAGTCCGCGGTCTTGAAGGCCAAGGGTGTGTAATCGCCCCGACGGTAGCCCGTCACCGCGACATAGGCAGCACCTTCGTCGAAGGCGGAAGCCTCGACCGTGTTGATCTGCGCACCGCCGACCAGAGGCGGAGTCACGTTGACCCAGTTCGCTCCCCCGTCGCGGGTGACATGGAGCAAGCCGTCGTCGGTGCCCGCCCACAGGACCAACGGGTCCTTGGCCGACTCCGCGAAGGAGAAGATGGCGCCATAGACCTCGGCCCCCGCACCCTCGTTCGTGATGGGCGCGCCGCCCGGCCCCTGCTTGTCTTTCTCGTTCCGGGTGAGATCGGGACTGATGGATTCCCAGGTGGCGCCCCGGTCGCGGCTGCGAAGCAGTTGATTGGCCCCGTGGTACAGGACGCGAGTGTCGTGGACGGACATCGCGATGGGCGCGTTCCAGTTGAAACGGTACTTGAAGGCGCTCGCGGGCTGCGAGAGCCCCTGCTGCGGGTAGGCCATGACATTGCGCGACTTGTTCGTGCGTGGATTGAACTCCTCGATGATCCCGGTGTAGCAGCCTCCGTAGATGAAGTGGGGCTCCTTGCGGTCGAAGGCGAGGTAGGCGCTTTCGCATCCGGGGCCGGCGAACCAGCTCGTCGCGTCGATCGCCCCCGTATCGGAGCGGCTGGCCACGCAGACGCTGCTGTTGTCCTGTTGCCCCCCGCACGCCATGTACGGGAACGACTCGTCGGTGTTGACGCGGTAGATCTGGGCGGTGATCTGGTTCGATTGCGTGGACCAGGATTTCCCGCCGTTCAAACTGACGCTGGCCCCGCCGTCGTCGCCGTCGGCCATGATGTCGGGATTCTTTGGGTTCACCCACAGAGCATGGTTGTCCCCATGCGGTGTTTTCACCGTGGTAATCGACTTGCCTCCGTCGCTCACCCGCAGCATCGGCGCGTTCAAGACAAAGACCGTGTCCGCGTCGGTCGGATGGGCGAAGATGTGCATGTAGTACCAGGAGCGGGCGCGCAGAACCCGGTCTTCATTCACCAAGGACCAGGTGGCTCCGGCGTCGTCGGAACGGAAGAGGCCCCCCGCGTCGGCTTCGACCACCGCCCACACCCGGTCGGGACGAGAGGGCGAGATGGTGACGCCCATGCGGCCGAGCGGGCCCTTGGGAAGGCCTTCGGAGAGCTTCGTCCACGTTTCCCCTCCGTCGGTCGACTTGTACAAGCCGGAGCCCTTGCCCCCGCTTCGAATCTGCCAGGGCAACCGCCTGAAGTCCCACATCGACGCGTAGAGGATTCGCGGGTTCGTCGGATCGAGGGCCAGGTCGATCGCCCCGGTGGTCTCGTCCACGAACAGCGTCTGTCTCCAGGTTTGGCCGCCATCGGTTGACTTGTAGACCCCGCGGTCCTTGCTGTCCACCGCCACCGGACCGAGGGCGGCCACAAAAACCGTTTCCGGATTCCGGGGATCGATCCGAACCTGAGCGATGTGTCGAGTCTGTTTGAGGCCGACGTTCTTCCAGGTCTTCCCCGCATCCGTGGACTTGTAGACGCCGTCACCGTGGGACAAAGCGTTGCCGCGCGGGCACGCCTCGCCCGTTCCAACGAACACCACGTTGTCGTCGCTGTCCGCCACCGCGATCGCTCCGATCGAAGCGGCGCCGAGCTGACCATCGGTGATGTTCTTCCAGTTCTGGCCCGCGTCCTCCGTCTTGAAGACACCTCCGCCCGAACTTCCGAAGTAGAACGTGAACGGCTTCGAGGGCACACCGGCCACGGTTTCGACGCGGCCGCCACGGGTGGGACCAATGTTGCGCCACTCCATGGCCTGAAAGGCGGGATTTTGATCCGCGGCCTTGACCCCCGGAGATGGCGTGGCCGAAGGTTTGGGGGAAGGCGCCGCGGATGCAACGGGGGCGCCAAGAGCGAGGGCGAGAAGCAGGACGGAGTCGATCATGGTTCCTGAACCTTATCCTCGGCCCGGGGGTTGAGGCGCGGTCCAACCGGGCCCCCTCGGAGCGAGTCCTACTGCGAAACGGTTTCGACCGCGGCGCCGAGGGACTTCAAACGTTCCACCAGGCCCTCGTAACCGCGCTCGACCGTCTCGAGGGGCGAAATCCGGCTCTCCCCGTCGGCCGCGAGTGCGGCCGCGATCAGCGCCATCCCCGAGCGGATATCGCGGCTGTCCAGGGAACGTCCGCGCAGCCTTCGCGGGCCGTTCACCAGAACTCGATGCGGATCGCACAGGAAGAGGTCGGCGCCCATGCCGGAAAGCTGGTCGACGGCAAAGAGCCGCAATTCGTACAGCCAATCATGGATCAGCGTGGCCCCGGTGGCCTGGGTGCCGAGGACGGTCACGAGGCTGACCATGTCGCTCGGGAAACCCGGCCACAGTCCGGTGGTCACGCGGTGAGCCGCGTGCAGTTCACTGGGACGGACTTCCAACTCACCGTCATTCATCCGGCAACTCAAACCGAACTGCCGAAGCACCGCGACCACCGGTTCAAGGTCCAGTTCCG
>JANODX010000225.1:0-2071 GCA_031412915.1 Vicinamibacteria bacterium
CGGGAATACTCCCGTGGTTTCGGATCGCCGCCCTGGTCGCGGGCATTCATTCGCCGATGAAGTTCAAGGCCCCGAAGTCGATCGCCGACGTGCCCGAGGTCGGAGATTTTCAAGCGACGAGCCTGGCCTGGGCCGAAGTCAGGGAAGACTGGCGCGGGTTCATCGAGGCTTTTCCCGACGTCCTCCACGACCGCGTGATCTTCCGGCATCCCTTCGTTGGCATGCTGGGCCCGGCCCAGGTGATGATCTTCCTCAATCAGCACCTCGGCAATCATGTCCGCCAGATCGCCGGCATTCGCAAGACGCTGGGCGTTTAGCGGTGACTACGAGGTGGACGGGCCGCGCGGTTTGGGGTTCAGCGGGCGCCCCAGGGGCCGCCCCTACGGTTCCCAGGTAATCCTGGCCAGGACCGCTTCCGCGTCTTTGCGGTGCGGATCTTTGCGGTCCACCGTGCGCAGCAAAGCGGCGCCTTCGGCGACCCGGCCCTGACCGAGAGTGGCGAGGCCAAGGAAGTAGTTCCCTCCGGCAATTTTCGGATCCAGGGTCAAGGCATCCCGCACTGACGATTCCGCGCGCTTCCAGTTCCCGGCGAGGAAGAACATTTTCCCGAGGTCCAGTTGCGAGGCGGGGTCTTCGCTCAGGAAGTCCGCGCGGGTCGCATGGTCGTTCATGGCCGCGCTCAGAGGTTCAAACAGGTCGCCGGCGGTGGATGGCTTCAGTCCGGCGTTGAGCAAGCCCAGAGCCGAGGCCATGCGGACGGTGCGGCGAGGGTCTTGGAGCGCCGACTCCAGGGTGCTTCGGACCGCGGGATCCTGTCCATGGCCGGTGAGGGAGAGCACGGCGGCGACGCGCAGGACGGGGTGAGTCTCGCGGGCCGCGGCCAGAAAGGCGGAGGTGGCGTTCGCCGTCTGGTAGTTGCGGAGATGACCGAGAGCGTTCGCGCGGATCAGGGGCGGGCGCGCCGGGTCGGCGGCGATCTTGACCAGTGGTTCCTCGCCCCGAGGGTCTCCCTTCGCGCCGAGGGTGAAGGCAATGGCGTCCTCGACCGTCCGCCCCCGTCGTCCCCTGGGAAACCATTCGGCGAGCCTGGCCTCGGACCACTCGGCGTTTTTGTCCTTGTGACACTCGTTGCAGGCGTTGGGAATGCCGAAGCGCCTGGTGTTCTCGGGAACCGGAACCGAGATGGTGTGATCGGGCATCCGATGCCGCAGGGAAATCGTGGTCCTTGGCATATGGCACGACACGCAGGCCACGGCTTTCTTCGGGTCGCCCCCCGCGTTCTCGTGATGGGAGTGCTTCGAGCCCAGGCTCGCGACCCTTGGATGGCATCCCGCGCATTGTCCGTCCTGCTTCTCGGCCAGCTGCGGGTTCTTTTCGATATCGGGCTCATGAACATCGCTATGGCAGGAGAAACAGGTGGCCCCTCCCTTGAAGTAGCACTGGCTTTGCCAGAAGGCGAGGGCCTCGTTGGAGAAACGGCGCGGCCGGCCGTTCGGCCAGTAGGCGGGGTCGCGATTGCGTTTCTGTGCGTACTCCAGGAGCGGGGTGAAGTAGTCGTAGTAGTTGAAACCGCCGGCAAACCCCGGCTGGGTGATGTCGCGCAGGGAGTGGCATTGCGCGCACAGGGTGGTGCTGGTTTCGGGGTCGAGCCGCCGGGGATGGACAATGGCGGTGTCCCGGTCGCTGGTGGATGCGGGCTGCAGGACCCGTCGCGTCTCCACGTTTCCGCCATCGCTTTCGCCTTTGCGGGCGACCGCGTACCTGGTCGCATGGGCGAGACCGGGTCCGTGACAGCGTTCACAACTCGTGCCGAAGTCCGTCCAGGTGGTCTGAAACACCTTCGTCGCGGGATCGAAGCCCTTCTCCTCGCCGCTGACGTGACAGCCGAAGCAGTTGGTGTTCCAGACTTGAACCTTCACTTCGCCGCTTTCTTCCAAATCGACGATGTCCAGATTGTGGAACCACTCCTTTCTCTCCACGTCGTACGAGGGAGGCAGGACCACGATCCGCCCGTCGCTCAGGCGAGAGAGATAGTGCTGCACCCGGCGCGATCCCAGGGTGTAGTCGACCC
>JANODX010000226.1:0-3390 GCA_031412915.1 Vicinamibacteria bacterium
AGTGTTGAACTAAACCGCTTCGCGGTGGAGAACGGACACGGCCCCCTGATCTAAAACGGGCTCGAGGACTACGTTCCTTGTGAGTTGTTTTTCACAAGGAGACAGTCATGGGAAAGTTTCGAGATGCAATGAGTGATGCGATGGCGCTTCGCGGCCTCGCGCCGAGGACTCAGGGTGCGTACCTTCACTGGATTCGTCGGCTGGTGAAGTTCAGTCGGGTAGCGCCGGATGAGCTGACGGCGGAGCGGGTGAGGGCGTTCCTGCTGGACCTGATCCAGGAGCGGAAGCTCTCGTTCTCGTCGTTCAACCAGGCGTTGAACGCGGCACGCTTCTTCTTCCTCGAGGTGTTGAGGAAGCCATTTGTGGTTGAGGGACTCCGCTTCCAGAGACCGTCCCGGACTCTGCCGGTGGTGATGAACGACGAGGAGGTACGGCGGTTGCTCGCGGCTGCGGCGTCCCTGCGGGATCGGGCGCTCCTGGAGATGGGCTACGCGACGGGCATGCGGCTTGGAGAAGTGATCCACCTTCTGTTGACCGACATCGACAGCCACCGGATGGTGATCCGAGTCGAGCAGGGCAAGGGGCGGAAGGACCGGTACGTGATGCTCTCGGCCTCGCTTCTGGAAACCCTGCGCGCCTACTGGCGCTCCGAGAAGCCCCGAACGATTCTGTTCCCTGGCAAGGGCGGGAAGGAGCCGCTGCATCCCACCTCTGTGCAGAAGGCCTTTCAGCGGGCGCGTGAGCGAGCGAGAATCGAGAAGCCGATTTCCTTTCACACTCTGCGGCACACGTTCGCCACGCATCTGCTGGAGGACGGCGCGAACGTACGCACGATTCAGAGCCTTCTCGGCCATCGAAGTCTCGAGAGCACGCAGCGCTACACCCACCTGGCCAAGAACTACCTCAATCAGACGAAGAGCCCGCTCGACCGATTGAGGGGCGAGGAGACGCGGGTGTAGGCCCTTGGGACACGGCGAGGCACGAGGCCCTCGCGACGCGCGACCGGAGCTGGCCCACATTCTCAAAGGGCACCTGCGAGAGATTCCGCGCCTGAGCAACCACCAGGCTCGGGTCGCCCGCGACGTGATGTCGTGCCGCACCAGCGCTCTGGGCGGGCGTCTGCAGCGATGCGATCACTGCGGGCGCGAAAGTCCTCTCTACAACTCCTGTCGCAATCGTCACTGTCCCAAGTGTCAGAGTCTCGATCAGGCGCTTTGGGTCGAGGCCCAGGTCGAAGACCTGATCCCCGTTTCCTATTTCCATCAGGTCTTCACCGTCCCTCACGGCCTCATTCCTTTCTTCCGGCGCGACCCGAGCAGAGCGTTTGCGCTCCTGTTTGAAGCGGTCGGTAAGACCGTGATCGAGGTGTGCCGACAACATCTTGGGGCGACTCCCGGCCTCATCGCCGTTCTCCACACCTGGAATCAGCATCTCGGGTATCACCCACACATCCACTGCATCGTCACCGGAGGCGGTCTGAGCCTGGACGAGTCGGGCTGGATCTCCTCCCGGCCACGCTTCTTCCTGCCCGTGAGGAAGCTCTCGAAGGTCTTTCGAGGGAAGCTCCTCGAAGCCCTCGATCACCATCTCACGAAGGGTCTCCTCACCCTGCCCAAGGACGCAGGACGCCTCCTCCTGCGTCGCGCCGCGACCCAGGATTTCGTCGTCTACTCCAAGCCGCCCATGACCGGACCCGAGCAGGTCCTTCGCTATCTCGGCCGCTACACCCATCGAATCGCCATCAGCAACGAGCGAATCGTCGCTTACCAGAACGGCCGGGTGTCCTTTCACTACAAGGACCGCAAGCACGGTGGCGAACGAAAGACCATGACTCTGCCCGGATCGGAATTCGTCAATCGCTGGCTGCGCCATGTCGTGCCCAAGAGATTCGTCCGGGTCCGCCACCTCGGAATCCTCGCCAACGGAGTGAAGTCCAAGCGCCTCGCCCTCGCACGCACGCTCCTCCACGCCCCAATCCCACCCGATCCGCATCCGCGCTCGCACGAGTCCTGGCGAGAAACCTATCTCCGCCTCGTCGGCAAAGATCCCCTGCTTTGCCCCACCTGCCACATCGGTCATTTGGCTGTGGTCGCGGAAATCCCTCGACTCCCGCACACCAGGTCTCCGTGAATCCGGTCCTCCTCTGCATCGCCTCCGGCCCCCGAGCCAACTTCACGCCCAACGTGTGTCGCATCGAATCGGGCCCGCGCTCCTACCCCTCTCCAGCCTCGCCCCAGGACCTCCTCCACTGTCTCCCGCCATGCGGCCACCACCGAACTCGCGCCGCAACATCGACCCAGACCCCCAATCCACCCATCGGGCCCCACCCAGCTGGCCTACAATCCACATAGCGCCGCTGCCCGCGGTTTAGTCCAACAGGTTGTTCACGTAATCGCTATGAACCATCGCTCCATCGATTCACCTCATCGTGCCCGCGACTACGCGAACAACGCTTTACGTTCGGCCGACCTGTGATACGGCCAGTGGCTTGACCATCCAAAGGCGTAGACTCCTCGACATGGGTAGCTCGACATCCCGAGATCAGATTCTGGAAGCCCTGCAGGACCTTCCATCCGATGCCACCTTCGATGACGCGATCGAGCGCTTGATCTTCTTGGCCAAGATTGATGCTGGGCTCAGTGAGATCGATGCGGGCAAGGGCATTCCGCATGATGAGGTCAAGCGGCAGCTCAGCCAGTGACGCCGATCAGGTGGTCTCCGCAGGCCGTCAGAGATGTCGAGGCAATTCGCGACTACATCGCCCAGGACTCGCAGCGGTATGCGCAACTCACGGTTGATCGGATCATCACCTCCGTCGAGCGCCTTCGGGCTTTCCCCCAGTCGGGTCGGGTGGTGCCAGAACGCGCGGATCCAGAGATCCGAGAGGTCATCGTGGGGCCCTTTCGCGTGGTCTACCGGTATCGGTCTGGCGTCGTCGATATCGCCACGGTTTTTCGAGGGTCCCGGCTGTTCCCGACCATCGAGTAGGCGGCGGCCGAACAAAGGATTGGAACGGACAAGGCCCGCCTCCAACGGAGTGACGGGACCTTGCCGCTCGATCCAGTGTTCTACGGGCCTGCAGCGGATAAGGTTGAGGAATGAAGCTTCCTGCCGGTGGCGACGTCCTCATTGAGGAGCGGAAAGTACTGGAGTACCTGCTCTCCAGATCTCACCCCGTCGGCCGCTTCAAGGCGAGGGTATTCGCGGCGCTGGGGGTTTGAGAGCAAGAACATCGCAGCCTTCATCGTGGAGCTTCGACGCATCGCAATGGCCGGCGAAGTCTCCGAGGTGGTCGAGACGTCGTTTGGTAGGAAGTTCATCGTTCCCGGCGACTTGAAAGGTCCCTTGGGGGAGCTTCCTGTGCAGACCGTCTGGTTTCTAGAGCGTGGG
>JANODX010000227.1:0-16821 GCA_031412915.1 Vicinamibacteria bacterium
GGCCCTTGGGGTTACGAGGTCTCCCCGCCTCGTCGCCCCGGACCGGCCGGAACTCGCGCCGCGACGCGCCGTGGGAATGGATCGCTTTCGCCATTGGCGGGACGGACTCGACCTCGGCGGGCTCTGGCCGCGCGCAGGATCAACTCAAGAGACGAGAGCCTGGAGACGCTCGCCTCACGAAGCCCGGAGAAACCCGACAGGCCAAGTGACGGTCAGTTGTCTTCTTTGGGGAGGCTGGCAAGGATCAGCCGGGTAAGAACCTCCCCCGTGTCGTATCGCTTCACGCGCCGGCGGTCGACCTGGGCGCCTCTGGGTGGGAGTCGGGAGTCCACGGTCTGGGCGACGTCTCGGATTGTCTCGGGGGTCATCGCCATATTGATCCTCTTGCTCTCGTGTCATCCTCGCCCCGGAGGATGCCGGTCGTCTGTGCGATACCCCGCTTGGTGTGACTGGACGAAAAATATCTCTTGACTACTTGAAACAATGTAGCGATACTTAACGTTGTTAAGTCAAAGTACGGAGTTAATGGACATGGGCATCGCAGAACGAAAAGAGCGGGAGAAAGAGGATGTGCGGCGCAAGATCCTCGAAGCGGCGCACGATCTTTTCGAGACCCACGGCTACGAGAACGTGACCATGCGCGCGGTCGCCGACGCCATTGAGTACTCGGCGACCACGATCTACCACCACTTCGAGAATAAGGACGCGCTCGTGGAAGCGCTGTGCTTCTCGGACTTCGAGAAGTTGTCCGCGGCCATGAACCACGGACCGCTCCCGACGGATCCGGTCGACCGGATCCGGGCCCTGGGTCGCGCCTACGCCGCCTTCGGCATGACGAACCCGAATCACTACCGGTTCATGTTCATGACCGCGGGCGACTGGAAGAATCACGCGAACGAAGAGGACACGCCGCCCGCACGCTCCTATGCGCTGCTCCGTGAGGCCGTGGTGGAGGCCATGGACCAGGGCCTGTTCCGGAAGGACGACGTGGATCTCGTCTCACAAGTCCTGTGGTCCGGAATCCACGGCGTGGTCGCCCTGGTGATCACGTTCAAGCCCGGGCAGTTCCCGCGGGTTCCTCCCCGCCCCGGGCTGATTGAAGCCTCCATCGAAGCAACGTTGCACGGCCTGCTGGTCATCCGGAAGGAAGGGCTCCACTAATGGTCTCCCTCGCTCGAAAGAATCTTCTTCACGACCGGATCCGCTTCGCAATTACCCTCGCGGGGGTCGCCTTCGCGGTCACCCTGGTCCTGGTTCAGGTGGGCCTCTTCCTTGGACTGCTCGACAAGTCCACCGTCACCATCGAGAACTCGAGCGCCGACATCTGGATCGTGGCCAAGAACACCCCCAACGTCGACTTCGGCAACCCATTCCCCGAAACCGTGTTCCTGCGCGCGCGGGGCGTGCGCGGGGTGGAGCGCGCGGACAACGCGATCGTGCAGTTCGTCAATCTCCAGCTTCCCTCTGGAGCCACCGAGAACGCCCTGGTCTATGGTCTTTCCGATCCGACTTTCTGGAAGCTGCCGTGGAAGGTCGAAGCCGGCCGGGCGGAGGATCTCTCCCGCGGCTACAACCTCATCATGGACCGCTCGGCCACCCTCCGTTTCGGTGCCTTCGACGTAGGCGACTATCGGGAGCTTGGCGGTCGGCGGTTCCGGATCATCGGCCGAAGTGCGGAGGCGGAGTCGTTCACCACCACCCCCATCGTCTTCATGAACTTCAGCAATGCCCAGAGCCTGCTCGGCCAGCTCAGCGGGCAGACCACGTACGTCCTGGTCAAGGTCGCGAAGGGATTCGACCCCGCGGAAGTGGCGGGGCGTCTGCGCCCGATGTTCCCCTACAACAACGTCCACACCCGGAGCGAGTGGGCCGCGGCGTCACGCGGCTATTGGATCGAGTCCACCGGCCTCGGCATGAGCATGGGCGTCACCGTCTTCCTCGGCATCCTGGTGGGTGTGGTGATCGTGGCTCAGACCCTCTACACCTCGGCGGTCGAGAACATCCGCCAGTTCGGCACGGTGAAGGCCATCGGCGGATCGAACTGGGACATCTACAGGATCCTCGGCGAGCAGGCTCTCATCGCCGCGGTCTTCGGCTTCCTGCTCGGCGCAGGCGCTTCCTACGCGGTCCGGCCCGCCATGGCCAGTCTCCATCTCACCGTGCTGCTGACTCCGCAGTTCTCGGGCGTGGTCTTCATTGGCACCGTCACCATGTGCCTGGCCGCCGCTCTCTTCTCATTCCGCCGGGTCGCCTTGATCGATCCCGCACTTGTGTTCCGAGGGTAAGGCCCATGAAAAAGGTTCTGGAAGCGCGCATCGTCCGCAAGACGTTCGAAGAAGGATCTCAGCGCGTGGAGGTCCTGCGCGGCGTGAGCCTTGATGTGAGCGCCGGCGAGATCGTCTCGCTCGAAGGCCCATCCGGCTCCGGCAAGACGACCCTGCTGTCGATCATGGGCTGCATCCTCACTCCGAGCGCAGGCGAGATCCACATCAGCGGAGAGCGCATCAGCGGCAACGACAACGCCCTGCGCGACGCTCGCCGGAAGTCGATCGGGTTCGTGTTCCAGCAGTTCAATCTCTTCCCCGCCCTCACCGCGCGCGAGAACATCATCTACGCGCTCGGGATCAAGGGACACAAGGGCGCTCGGGCCCTGGTGGAGGCCGATCGAGTGCTCGACGCGGTGGGACTCGCCGACCGCAAAGGATTCCTGCCTCGCGATCTCTCCGGCGGCCAGAAGCAGCGGGTGGCCATCGCCCGGGCCCTCGCCGGTTCGCCCGACGTGATCCTCGCCGACGAACCCACCGCGAACCTCGACTCCGCAGTGGGCGTTCAGATTCTCGACCTGTTTCGCGATCTCGCCAAGAGCGAGAACAAGGGTCTCATCGTCGTGACCCACGATCCCAAGGTCCGCCGCATCGCGGACCGGGTGGCCGGCATCGCCGACGGCCTGCTTCTTCAAGAGGCCCATGCGGCCTGATTCATAAAGGAACAAACACCATGCGTTCAAGTCTCGTCTTGCTCTCCCTCTCCGGAATCGGCCTTGCTCTTCTCGCGGGCACGGTGATGCAGGCCCAGCCTCAGGGGCAGGCGCCGAGGGTCGCGTCCGGCTCTCGCGGTCCAATCGCGGGGGTAGCCGCCGAGGGTCGGGTGGTCGCCTACCCCGGCGCTGAAGTCACGATCGGCGCAGACGCGGTCGGCCGCCTTCTGCGCGTGAACGTGGAGGAGGGAGACACCGTGCGCAAGGGCCAGGTCCTGGCCGAGATCGACGCGAGCGATTTGATCGCGAGCCGTGACGAAGCAAAGGCCCGGCTCGAAGAGGCGATCGCCGAAAGGCGCCTCGCCCAGCTCAACGCGGAACGAAAGCTCCGGCTCTTCGACGAAGGGGTCATTCCCGCATTCGACCGCGACGCGGCGGCGCGCGATGTCGAGATCACCCAGGCGCGGATCGAAACCGCCAATGCGTCGATCCGCCGCCTCGACGCCACCATTGCAAAGACGAAGATGATCGCTCCCATCGGGGGCACGGTGACCTCGCGCATCGTGAACGCGGGCCAGATGGTGGATCGTGGAGATGCGGCGTTCATGGTCGCCGACCTCAGCCGCGTGCGCATCGAGGGGGAGGCCCATGAGGCCGACGCGGATCGCGTGGCCATCGGCGCCGAGGTCGAGATCCGCGCGGATGGCTTCCCCGGACAGAGCTTCCATGGCCGGGTCGAGGAGATTCCCGGCAGCGTCACCCTACGTCGAATCAAGCCCCAGGATCCGGCCCGGCCCACCGACGTTCGCGTTCTCGCCCTGAAGGTCGCATTCGACGGAAAGACGCCGCTCAAACTCGGCAGCACGGTCGACCTCGTGGTCAGCGCTTCCGCGAAGTAGGAAAGGGCCAGTGCCCTTTCGGACGGCCGGGGGTATGTTCTGACCCATGGGGCTCTTCCGTTCGAGAACCGCAGCCGTGCCACTGGCGGACACGGATCTCGCCTTCCTCAGGGACTGGTCGCATCCCTACTCGGAAATGGCGGGCGCTCTTAAAACGGAGTTCGAAAGCCAGGTCGCCCACTTCGTCGGTACGCAGAGGATGACGGGGGTGAACCTTACAGGCGGCCTCGAACGCGAGGACAGACTCCTCGTGGCCGCCTCGGCCTGCACTCTTTCCAGCGGCTGGCCCGGATATCGGTGGACGGATGTCACCGAAGTCCTCCTGTATCCGGATGACTTCGATCGTGATTTTCACATCGCCGACGGGAGCGACGACACCGCCTTCGAGCTCTCCGGCGAGGCCCACCCCTGGGGCACGGTCATCCTCTCCCTTCCCTCGCTCGAGGAGAGCTTCGAGGACCCCCACGATGGCTTTCACGTGGGATATCACGAATTCGCCCACGTTCTCGACCGCGACACTGCATCGAGCGTCGGTTCCGAAGGTGATGGCGGCCTCCCATCGAACGTCAGCGGGAAGTTCGCCGCTCTCATGGGACAGGCGCTTGAATCGACCCGGGCCGCGCTGGAAAGCGGGTTGTCCCCGCTTGACCCCTACGGCCTCGAGTCGCCCGCGGAGCTTTGGGCGGTGGCGGTCGAAGGGTTCTTCGAGACTCCAAGCGCTATGGCGGCCGCACACCCAGACCTGCATCAGCTCATGGATCTCTACTTCAATCAGCGCTCCAGAAATTGAGCCGGGCCGAAGTTCCGCCTCGAATCAACACTCAGGGTCCGGTACGCGAAACGGGAAGTCCCGGTCGCACCTTGATGGTCGTCTCCTTCCGGATCTCGACCGTGCCGACCCTGGCTCCTCGTGGTTTGGAAACGTGCCGGGCCTGCGTGCAGGTGACCGGCACGACACCTCCGGTGCGCGCTTTGCTGTGGTACGCCGCAATCGCGGCCGCGAGCTTCAGCATGTCCCGATCGGGCGTCTCGCCCTCGGGACCCTGAAGAATCACGTGGGATCCCGGAAGGCCATGAGCGTGAAACCAATAATCGCCGGGCCTCGCGATCTGGAGGCTCAGACACTCGTTGTCCTCATCCGTTTTCCCGGCCAGGACGGTCCAGCCTCGGGGCAGTGTGTATTCGAAGGCCCGAAACCCGTCGCGGGAGATCACATTGCGAAACTTAGCTGAGGTCGATACTTCGTCCCCATCGCGAGACGCGCACGAGCGAGAGCTGAGTTCTGGTATCGTTCCACTCCTTTCGCACCACGACGTGGGCCTGTGGCGCAGCTGGGAGCGCGCTTGAATGGCATTCAAGAGGTCAGGGGTTCGATCCCCCTCAGGTCCACCAATCTTCCTCTGCTACCCGTGGTCTGCCGCCGGACCGGGAAACTGGGAAGGGGTCGTTCGAGACGGGGGCGACCTTCCCCGTTGCCGGAAGATCGAGTGAGAATGCGCTCAACCATGGCCGCTTTGAACTCGATCTGCGTCTACTGCGGCTCCTACCCGGGGAGGAAGTATCAGTACGCGCAGGCGGCTCAGGAACTGGGCGCCCTCATCGCGACCTCGGGCCGTACGCTGGTCTACGGTGGCGGCGGTGTGGGGCTCATGGGCGAGACCGCCCGCGCGGCCATGGCGGCAGGCGGACGCGTGATCGGGGTCATCCCCAGCCACCTCAACACGAAGGAACGCGCCTATCACGATGTCGAGTTGCGCGTGGTCGAAACCATGCACGAGCGCAAGCAGACCATGGCGGACCTTGCCGATGGCTTTATTGCTCTTCCCGGGGGTCTCGGCACGTTCGACGAGCTGTTCGAGATCCTGACCTGGAACCAGATCGGGTTGCACGGAAAGCCGGTCGGGTTGCTGAATGTGAAGGGCTACTTCGACGCGCTGCTCGGGGTCATCGAACAGGCGGTGCGGGAAGGTTTTGCGCCCGAGACCGCGCGCTCGAGAATCCTGGTCGGGCTCACTCCCGCAGCCCTCCTCGAAATGATGGACGTCTACATCGAAGAGTAGCGAGGCCCTCGCGGTCGCAAGCCGGCCCCGGCCTCCGCTAGGCCTTCGGTTGCATCGGGGGCAGGGCGCGGGCTTCGATCATGGATGCGAAGCCGCATTTCGCATGGGAACCGTCGCAGAACGGCTTGTTCGCGGATTGACCGCACCGGCACAGCCCGATGGCGGCCCGGCCGGCGAGATCGAACGCCTTCCCTTTCTCATCGACCACCTCGAAGTCGCCTTCCACGCGGATGGAACCGTTGTTCTTGACGATGATCTTCGTGGTGGCCATGCTGGTTTCCTTGCTCTTTCAAATAGTGCTGGTGCGGTAACCGGGGATGATATCGGACTCGCCCGTTAGACTCGCGAGCTTGAGACCCGAAGACGCCGTCACCAGAGTCCGCGAAGGGCTGGGTTGGATCAAGCTCGATCGGCTGTGCCTCATTCGGGTGGCGGGGCCTCAACGGGTGAAGTTTCTCCACAACCTGCTCTCGAACGACATCGAAAGCCTCGCCACCGGTCACAGCCGGCTTGCCGCGTTGATGAATCTGAAGGGCCACCAGGTGGCGTGGATGAGGGTCATGGCCGAGGCCGACGCCTTGATCTGCGAACTGCCCGTCGATGTGCGCGACACCGTGCTCGATACCTTCGTCCACTACAAGGTCGGAGCGCCGGTTCGTTTCGAGAAACTCGACACGGTGATCTTCGGCCTGCTAGGAGCAAAGGCGCGCGACGCGCTCCCCCCGCTCGGTTTCTCCGAATTCGCCGCAAACACCGAGACCTTCGCGACCACGGAGGGCTCCTCCGGCCTGCTGCGGGTCAACCGCAGCCTCGATGTCCCAGCCGGAGGCTTCACCCTCCACGCGGACCGGACCGCGGCCGCCGCCCTCGAGGGGGAGCTGCGTTCGAGGTGGGGCGATCCGGTCTCCTTCGCCACCCTGGAGACGCTGCGCGTGGAGGAAGGCCTCCCCTGGCACGGGGTCGATGTTTTGGAGGAGAACCTCTTGCACGAGACCGGCCAGCTCGCCATCTACCACTCCTCGTCCAAGGGCTGCTACCTGGGCCAGGAAATCGTGGCCCGCCTCGAGGGACGCGGCGGTCACGTGAACCGGATACTCCGTGGCCTGAAGTGCTCACGACCGGCCGCGTCTGGAAACGAGATCGTTGCGGATGAGAAGGTGGTTGGTCGAGTGACGAGCACCGGTCTCTCGCCGGAGTTCGGCGCCATCGCGATGGGCTACCTGCACCGCTCGCATGCCGAAGCCGGGACAGTTGTGCGTGTGGCGGAGGGCGAGGCCGAAGTCATGACCCTTCCGTTCAAAGCCTGATGCCGAATCGAGCCGCGGCGCGGAAGGTCAAATGGACGCTGTTCGGCGCTCAGGCGATGGGATCGGCCGGTTTTCTGGTGGCCTCGACCGTGACTCCGATTGTCGGCGCGCAGCTTTCCGGTCGACCTTCTTTCGCCGGCGTGCCCACCGCGTTCTACTGGGCCGGCGGCGCCCTCGCCACCCTGGTCTGGGGCCGGCTGATGGACACCATCGGACGCCGGAGGACTCTTTCCCTGGGGCTTCTCGTCGGTGTTTCGGGCGCCTCGGTCGCCTCCTTCTTTGTCGTGGTGCAGTCGTTTCCGGGATTCGTGTTCGGACTGATCCTCATGGGTGCCGCCAACTCCGCCCTCCAGCTTGCGAGATTCATGGCCGGCGAAGTGCATCGCATCGAGGAGCGGGGCCGCGCGATCTCCACGGTGGTCCTCGGGGGCACCGTCGGCGCCGTCCTTGGTCCCGTGCTGGTGGCCCCGATGTCGGCTCTGGCCATCTCGCTCGGAGGGCCGCCCCTCGCCGGACCATACGCGGCGAGCGCAGGCTTCTTCTCCCTGGGGGCCATGCTGGTGGCGGCCTTCCTGTGGCCCGACCCCAAAGACCTGGCGAAGGAGGTTCAACGCGCGGCCGCGGTTCCGGACTCCGCAATTCGTTCGGTCTCCGAAATCCTCAGCGATCCCGGGGTTCGCGCGGCCGGGCTGACCATGGCCATCGCCCAGGTCGTCATGGTCATGTTGATGGTCATCACCTCGCTGCACATGTCGCACCACCATCACGCGCTCTCGAGCATCGCGGCGGTGATGTCCTCGCACGTGTTCGGCATGTATGCGTTTTCGGTGGTGTCGGGGCGCTGGGCGGACCGCTTTGGACGGGGCCCGCTCATCGGCACGGGCGCCGTCGTCCTCGTGGTCTCGTGTCTGACCGCCACCCTTTCAACCGACGCGGCGCCCCTCGCCGTCGCCCTTTTCCTTCTGGGCCTGGGCTGGAATTTCTGCTACGTGGGCGGATCGACCCTGCTCTCCGACTGCCTCTCCCAGGGGGAACGCGCCCGCATCCAGAGCGTCAACGATTTCGTTCTGACTGGTCTGTCGGGCCTCGGAAGCGCGCTCTCGGGCCTCGTCTTCTCGGCGGTCGGGTATGCCACCATGGGCTACGTCAGCGCTCTCGTGTCGCTCGTTCTGGTCTGGCTAAGCCGGGGTGTGGCCAGGCGCGGCACGAGGTAGCGACGCCCCCTGGTCGTGTCTTCCCAGGCTCACTCCGCCAGGCAAGGCGGCGGAACCAGTCGGTTCCGGAGCCGGTCGGGAGGGGACCGCCGGTGGCTTCGGCAAGCTCGGTAACCGCGCCAAACCGATGACTAGGCTCCGAGGTGCGCCGCCAGCACAGCGAGAGAGCGCACACGCACGCATTCGCGATCCTGGTTCACGTCTGCGGGGTCCAGCAGAATCGCTTCCAGCCCGGCCCGACGAGCGCCCACCACGTCGATTTCATAGAAGTCCCCCACATGGACCGTGGTCTCCCGCCGGGAAGCGCTCCGTTCGAGGGCGATCTCGAAGAAACGGGGATCGGGCTTCTCGACTCTCTCCACGTGCGAATCGAAGACCGCATCGAAATAGGGCGAGAGTCCCAGTCGATCGAAATGAGCGTGGAGGGTGCCGTTGGCATTGGACACCACCACTCGCCGCAACCCGGCCGCGCGGAGGCGGCGGAGAAACGGAAGGACATCTTCGGGCACGGTCTCCCAGAGATTGTTCGCAGCGTGATACAGGCGAAGCTCCCGGAGGGCCGCCCGAACCCGGTCGTCGATGGCGATGCCGGCCCGTTGCATGACCGTCACGAAGTACGCCAGCCCGCGACTGTCGTCGTCGGAGCTCTTGATGAACGAGGGGTCCTCCAGATCGCGTTTCGCGAGAGGCTCCACGGAACGGAGAGCCTCGCCGCTCGTCTTAACACCGTGATCCTCGAGAGTCGAAGCGATCCGGTCGAAGTTGGGATGGACGAGCACGCCGCCCGCATCCAGAAAAACCGTCTCAATCACGGGAGACATTCTCGCAAAAACCGTCCGGTCCGCCCGAACGGATCTCGAAACCATCTACACTTCCGGCTCCTGACTTCTATGCCCTTCCTGCGTCTTCGTCTTCCTGCCGCCCGGGCCTGGATCATCGGCTTCTCATCTCTCGGAAGTCCGGCGCTGCTGCATGCGGAGAACGCCTGCTCGGGGGCGCCCTTCGTCAACGTGATGCGGCCCCGGGACATCGAGGAATCCGCCGGGGCCACCGTGGGTCCTCAGGTCTTCGACGTGGCCCGGCACCCGCGCGGCTTCCTCCTCATGGCCAACAACAACGGACTCCTCAGCTATGACGGCGTGAGCTGGCGTCTGATGCCCCTCGGGCCCTCCACGGTCGCCCTCTCCGTTGCCATAGGCCCGGATGGCCGGATGTTCGCGGGCGGATCCAGAACCTTCGGCGAGGTCATCGAAGACCCGACCGGCCAATTGTTCTATCAGGCCTTCGAGTCGCAGCTCCCGGTGGCGGACCGCGCCTTCTCGGACATCTGGCAGACGTTCGTGGCGGCCGAAGGGATCGCGTACTTTCGATCGCAGGAGAAGATCATCATCCTTCGGGCCGGGGAAGCGCGGGCCCTCTCCCCAAAGGGCCGCTTCTCCGCCGCGGGGATGGCCGGGGGAGTCTTGTACGCGCACGATACGGGGGTTGGCCTGGTCGCGGTCGGCTCGGCCCAGGCGGAAGCAGTGCCTGGTGGCGAGATCCTTCGTCGTCTCCCGGTCACGGTCATCGCCGAAGGGTCCGACGGAACCCTGCTCGTCGGCACCCAGGATCAAGGTCTCTTCCAGTTCGACCTGGGGAGCGGCGAGGCGCGGCCCTGGGGTCGGTCAGTTATGGAGCTTGGGCGTTCAGAGATTCTGAGCGTCCGCCTTCTGGTGGATGGCGAGATTGCGGTGGGCACGCTTCGCAACGGGCTTCTTCTGCTGGATCAAGACGGCCGCCTGCGGTCCCGGATGGATCGCGGTCACGGTCTGCCGGACAACGCGGTCCTGACTCTCCAGGCTTCGAATGGTTCCCTGTGGGCAGGGACGAGCGGCGGGGTGGCCCAACTGCTGCTGCCCGGCGCGGTAGAGAATTTCGGCGCGAGTGAAGGCCTCCCCGGCCTCGTCGAATCCATCGTTCAACATCAGGGATCGATCTACGCCGCCACCTCGCAGGGTGTCTTCCGACTGACCTGTGGAGCCCGAGCCTTCGAGCCGCTGCCCTCCCTCGGAAAGCAATCGTTCGCCCTCCTTTCGGCAGGTGCGCTGCTCGCAGCCACCGCCGACGGCATCTATGAGATCAGCGGGACGGGCGCCCGACTCGTCCACGCCGGACTCGCGCGCGGATTCGCCAAATCGAAAGATGACAACTGGCTCTGGGCCGCAACCCAGGCCGGTGCAGCCGGGCTTCAAAGAAAGGGCGGCTCCTGGTTTTCCGATGGGCCATTGACGATGGCGGCGGCGACCGGCGTCCCGGAGAGCCCCGCTGGCGTGGAGGCCACACGTGTCGGCGAAGATCTCGATGGCACGCTGTGGATTTCCCTCGTCACCGGCCAGGTGCTGAAGGGCCTCCCGGTCCGCAAAGAGGGAATGGTCGAACTCACGCAGGTTCGAATATTCGGTCAAGCGGATGGCCTGACCTCCAGTTTTGCCGAGGTGATTGCCTTGAAGGAGGGCGTGCGCATCGGAACCGCGACCGCGGTTCTGCAGCCCCGGAACGACAGATTGGTCCCCGATCCTTCGTTCACGAAGGCTCTCGGCCGCGGTGTGGGGGCTTTCCGGATCGAGGATGCAGGCGACTCCGGCTACTGGGTGGCCTCCGCCAAGCGCCCGGTGCGCCTGGTGAAAGCCGGGGCGCCGGGCGACCTGATTATCAGGAACACGGCTCTGCTGAGGACGCCGGCGGGGAGTCGAATCCTCGATTTCCTGGAAGTCTCTGAAAAAGAGGTGTGGATCGGAACCGACGATGGTGCTTTCCGGTACAACCCCGCCGTGGAAACCCTCGGCGCCGGTCAGATTTCGGCCCTGGTCCGACGCGTGGAATCGAATCAGACCCGGCTCTTTCTGGGTGGGCCGGACGGCTCTTTGGAGACCGTCCTTCCCCATCTGGCGCCCCTCCGTATCGAATTCGGCTCTTCCAGCCTCGACGATCCATCCCGCAATCGATTCCGGTTTCGCCTGGACGGGCAGGATTCCGAGTGGTCGCCCTGGACCGCCGAGACACGCAAGGACTACACGAACCTGGGCCCGGGGCTCTATCGCTTCAGGGTCGAGACGAGCGACGTCTACGGTCGCATCGGAAAGGAGGCGGGCTTCTCGTTTGGTGTCCTGACTCCGTGGTATCGGAAACCCTGGGCCATAGCCCTCGGCCTGGCCGCCGTCGTCGGACTCTTCCTGCTGGTCCTGAACCTGCGCACGCGAGCGCTGCGGAGGCGGCAGCGCGAACTCGAAGCCATCATCTATCAGAAGACCTCGGAACTCCGCGAAGCCTCGTTTACCGATCCGCTCACCGGCCTTCGCAACCGCCGGTATTTCACGGAGGTGATGGAAGCCGAGGTCTCCCTGGCCAGCCGGCCCGGTTCGCCCGTCCTCCACTTGTTCCTGGTCGACCTGGACCACTTCAAACAGGTGAACGACACCCGCGGCCATGCCGCCGGAGATGCGGTCCTGCGTGAGACTTCGAGCCGGCTCAGGACCGCGATGCGCACGTCGGATTTGATCTTCCGCTGGGGCGGCGAGGAATTCCTGATTGTGGCTAGAGGGGTTCCCGAGCTGCCCCGCAAGGAGATTGCGAACCGAATCGTACGCATCTTCAGCCAGGCGCCCTTCGATCTCGGCAACGGAAGGAGTGTCGCGATGACCTGCTCGGTCGGCTTCGCCACCTACCCCTTCTATCCGAATAGTCCGACCACGGTGCCCCTCAATGCGGTGATCGAACTCGCCGACCTGTCTCTCTACCGCGCGAAACAAACCGGCCGGAACCGAGCGGTCGGGGTAACGGCGCGAGTGGGTCCGCCCATTCCGGGCGACATCTGGAAAGACAAGGTTCTCGAGAATCTTGAGAAAACCGCGCTGTCGGTGGAGGTCCTGGAAGGACCGACCGCTCCGGTCCCCTGAACCCTCGCCCCCTTCGCGGGGCGGAAGCTGAAGCCCGGGCGAGGTCGTAGAATCAAGCGGTACGTGACCTCAGGCAAACCTCCGGCCGATCGCCTGACCCGAGACCAGCTGATCGAGTTGTACTACCTTCTGAAGCTCAATCGAGGTCTTGAAGAGAAGCTGTCCAATCTCTACCGCCAGGGCAAGGTGGTGGGCGGCCTCTATCGAAGCCTCGGGCAGGAGGCCTGCTCCATCGGAAGCGCCTACGCGTTGGAGCGGGGAGACATCTTCACGCCCCTGATTCGCAACCTGGGCGCGGTCCTGGTTCGTGGAGGATCGCCTCACGACATCTTCTGCCAGTACATGGCGAAAGCCGATTCGCCCACCCGGGGGCGAGATCTGAACCTTCACTTCGGCTGGCTCTCCCCCGAAGGCTCGATGCTGTCCGTCATCTCCATGCTCGGGGACATGATCCCGATCCTGACCGGCGCGGTCATGGCCGAACGCATGAACGGCCGGCGGACGGTGGCGCTCACCTGGATCGGCGATGGCGGAACCTCCACCGGCGCCTTTCATGAAGGACTGAACCTGGCGTGCGTTCAGAAAGCCCCGCTGGTTCTGATCGTGGAGAACAACGGCTGGGCCTACTCGACACCGACGGCGAGGCAGACCGCGAACACCCGCTTCGTGGATCGGGCCAAGGCCTATGGATGTTTCGGCGAACAGGTGGACGGTAATGACGTACTCGCGGTTTATGACGTCACCCGCACCGCCATCCAGCGGGCTCGCCAGGGCCTCGGACCCACCCTGATCGAGGCCCTGACCATGAGAATGAAGGGTCACGCCGAGCACGATGACATGAAGTACGTGCCCCAGGAGCAGGTGATCATGTGGGCGCGCCGGGACCCGATCGCCCTGTTCGAAAAATTCCTGTTGGACAATGGGGTCTTGGCCGGGGACCTTGAAGCCATCGACGCCCGGGCCGAGGACGAACTGGTCAGCGAGCTCGCGAGCGCGGAAGCGTCTCCCATGCCCCTGGGCCCCACCGCGCGCAGCGATGTGTATTTTGGATCGACCGCCGATGACCCGACCCCAAAGATCGTGCAGGAGTTCAAGTCGGCGCGGGGGCTCTCGTAGGCGAGATGGCCATACTCACCTATCTGGAGGCCATCCGCGAGGCCATGGACCAGGAAATGTCCCGCGATCCGCGGGTCTTCATCCTCGGCGAGGACGTGGGGGCCTACGGAGGCGCCTTTCGCGTCACCCAGGGGTTCCTCGACAAGTTCGGCCCGGACCGGATCATCGACACGCCCATCTCCGAGACCGGCTTGATCGGCGCGGCCATCGGAGCCTCTCTGTTTGGCATGCGTCCCATCGCGGAACTGCAGTTCATCGACTTCATCGCCTGCGGTTTCAATCAGATCGTGAACTATGCGGCCAAGAGCCGATACCGTTGGGGCGGCGGCGTCCCCATCGTGATCCGCGGCCCCGCCGGAGCCGGGGTTCACGGCGGACCCTTTCACTCCCAAAGCCCCGAGTCGTACTTCATGAACGTTCCCGGTTTGAAGATCGTCGTCCCCGCAACACCCGTAGACGCCAAGGGTCTGATGCTCGCGGCCATCCGCGATCCCGACCCGGTCATCTTCCTGGAACACAAGTTCCTCTATCGGCGCCTCAAAGAGGAGGTGCCTGAGGGCGACTACACCACACCCATCGGGGAAGCCCGAATCGCGCGGGCAGGCGACGACGTCTCGATCATCACCTATGGCGCGATGGTTCATGCCTCTCTCGAGGCCGCGACGATCGTGGCCCCGGAGGGGGTCAGCGTCGAGGTGCTCGACCTGAGAACGCTCCTCCCCATGGATCGCGACCGGATCCTCCAAACTGTAAGGAAGACCGGGCGAGCCCTCATCGTCCACGAAGCCACCAAGACCGGAGGCCCCGGCGGCGAAATCGCCGCCCTCATCGCCGAACATGCCTTCTCGGACCTCGATGCGCCCATTGTCCGAGTGGCCCCGCCCGACACGCCGGTTCCGTACTCTCCCCCCCTCGAGGAGTTCTTCCTCCCCAACCCCTCGAAGATCGCGGACGCGGTCCGGGCGCTTGCGGCGTATTGAGGACCAGTAACGTGATCCACCGCGCTAGACTATGTGTACGATTTCCCAATGGGGCGCGCTTCTCTCGGTTCTGATCTTCTGCGCGGCGCCCTTCTTCTTCGTGTGAGGCAAAAATGACCGACGTGATCATGCCGCAGATGGGCGAATCCATCGCGGAAGGCACCGTCACAAAGTGGCTCAAAAAGATCGGCGATACCGTCAAACGAGACGAGCCGCTTTTTGAGATTTCCACCGACAAGGTCGATGCCGAGATCCCGGCCCCGATCGCAGGCGTGCTCACGGAGATCCTGATTCAGCCGGGCACGACGGTTGAAGTTGGCACCGTGGTCGGACGAATCGGTGGCGCGAGCGCCGCCATCGCGGCACCTCCCGCCTCACCCGCGCCAACGCCCGCGCCGCCGCCGCCTGCGCCTGCGCCCATCGTCCCCGCAGCACCCTCGCCCTCGAAAGCCCCTCCCGGAGCCGACCCGGCCGCGGGGGCGACCTTCATTTCCGAACGGCCGCGTGAGGGAATGACCACTGGTGAGTTGCGAATGGCGCGCAGTTCTCCGGTCGTTCGCAAGATCGCTCTCGAGTATGGGGTCGACATCAACGAAGTCCCAGGCACCGGTCTAGGCGGCCGGGTTACGCGCGAAGACATCCTGTCTTTCGTCGAGTCGCGGAAGAGCGGCGCTATTCGTCGAGATCCTGCGCCGGCGCCGCCGACTCCCCCGACGCCTCCTCCACCGCCAGCCCCCCTGCCCCCGCGCCCCCCCGCTCTCCCGGCCCCGCCGCCCGTCGCGGTCACCCCTGCGCCAGCACCTCCCCTCCCGCAAGCCGCCGCGGTTCCTCCACGACCCCCGGCCGCGCCTCCACCTCCGGTCCCCAGAGTGCCGGGTATGGCCCCGCCTCCCATCGCCCCGATCGGCTCGAACCCGGTGGCGGTCGCCTCCCCCGGAGCGCAGCTGCCGACGAATACGGGGCCGGTGCTCAGGTCCTCCACCGCAGAACTGTCTCCGAATACGGGGCCGGTGCTCAGGCTCTCCACGGGACGAGTGGAAGTGGTCCAGATGTCGCCCATGCGCAAGAAGACGGCCGAGCACATGGTGATGTCGAAGCGGACTTCGGCCCATGTGTCGACGGTGTGGGAAGTCGACATGACTCGCGTGGCCACTCTCCGAGCGAAATACAAGAGCGCCTATGAAGAGCGAAGCAACGTCAATCTCACCTACACGCCGTTCATCGTCAAGGCCGCGACCGACGGCCTCAAAGCTTTCAAGGTCTTGAACGCCAGTGTGGACGGGGACTCGATCGTCTACCACAAGGAGATCAACGTGGGTGTGGCGGTGGCCCTGGAGTGGGGCCTGATCGTCCCCGTGATCCCGGCCGCGGACGAGAAGAACGTCCTGGGCCTGGCCCGGATCATCAACGATCTCGGGGAACGGGCGCGGACCAAGAGGTTGAAGGTCGAAGAAGTTCAGGGCGGGACCTTTACGATCACCAATCCGGGAGTGTTCGGGTCGCTCTTCGGCACGCCCATCATCAGCCAGCCCCAGGTGGCGATCCTGGGTGTGGGCACAATCGAGAAGCGCCCGGTGGTCCGCGAAGACGCTATCGCCATCCGGACCATGGCGTACTTCTGTCTCACCTTCGACCACCGCATCATCGACGGGTCGGAGGCCGACAAGTTCATGGCCCACTTCAAGAACGGCCTCCAGAACTTCGACGAATCGGCGCTCTAGGCACGACGTCGAACTCTATTCAAGCCCCATCTAAAGACGGCGTGAAGACGCCGCTCCACATCCGTCGTCTTGGCCGTATCCCCTACGCCTCCGCTATCGCTCTCCAGGAGCGCCTGGTCGAGGAGCGGAAACGCGGCGAGGTCACCGACACCCTGCTTCTACTCGAGCACGACCCCGTTATCACCCTGGGAAGAAACGCGCGCAAAGGGAACCTCCTCATCCCCGAAGATCTCCTCAGGGCCCGGGGCATCGACCTTTTCGAAGTGGGACGGGGCGGCGACATCACCTACCACGGGCCCGGCCAGGTCGTCGGATATCCGATCATTGAAATTCCCGAGGAACGGCGGGACGTGCATCGCTACGTGCGCGACCTTGAAGAGGTCATGATCCGGGTGTGCCGCGACTACGGCTTCGTGGCCAGGCGGATCCCGGGCAAGAGCGGCACGTTCGTGGGCGAGAACAAGATCGGCGCCATCGGCGTGCGAATCTCTCGCTGGGTCACGTCCCACGGCTTTGCCTTCAACGTGAACACCAATCTGTCGGGATTCGACCTGATCGTGCCCTGCGGTCTTCGCGACCAGGGCGTCACGTCCCTGTCCAGGCTCCTCGGGG
>JANODX010000228.1:0-3610 GCA_031412915.1 Vicinamibacteria bacterium
GGGCGGTCAGCACCAGCGCCACCCCGAGCGAGCGCCAGATCACCGGCAATCCTCCGTTCCGCTGCTGAAGCGGCCGGGCGAGATTCAGCGCGACGCCATAGGAGCACAAAGCGGCCATGACCAGGCCAATACCAAAAACGCTGCTCGCACCTGCCTTCAAACCCGGCCACGCGATCATGACCGCACCCGTCATGCCGACAATCAGACCCATGATCACCGTGCGCGTGGGCATTTTCCGAGCCATCAAGGCCGCCACAATCACCACGAACAGGGGGTTCGCGCCATTGAGCATGCCGGTCATGGCCGACGTGATGTGTTGCTCGGCGAAGGGGAACATGCTCAGAGGAAACGCCATCCACAAAACCCCGACCCAGAAGATCCCCGACCAGTCCTCGCGACGCACCGCGCGGTGGGCGGCGGGGAACACGGACAGCGTGGCGAAGCCGATGGCGAGGCGAACGAAGGTGAGGCCATTGGGAAGCAGCGATTCGAGTCCTTCCGCGATGAACAGAAACGACGCGCCCCAGATGAGACCGGGGGCGGCCAGAAGGAGCCACTCGAAGGCCGTCGAAGGCGTTTTGCACCTGCCTCTCACCAGGACCGGGCCCGAGGCCACCGTTCATTTCATGAACGAGACGCGCCTGCGGCAGATGAAGCGCACTGCGTATCTTGTGAACACCACGCGCGGTCCGGTGGTGGATGAAGAGGCGCTGGTTCGCGTTCTCCTGGACGGAGGCATCGCCGGGGCGGCCCTCGATGTCTTCGCGAAAGAGCCTCTTCCCATGGACTCGCCCCTGCGCGACGAACGGTTGATCCTGAAGCTGCGTCTGTTCAACCACCTTGGTTCGGGGACGTACGAGACGCGTCTGTCGCCGGACCCGAATGTCGGCATGGCCGGGCGCGCGGTGCAGTCCGTGATCGATCGTCTGGGTGGAGCGGACCCGCGGCAGATGCCCTGGGTGGTGAACCGATAGGACGTCTGGAGCCTGAAGAATGATGGAGAACAAGCGACGACGGATGGTGCTCGTGTCGACGTTGGGTGCGCTGGTAGGAACCTCCGCGTTTGCGCAGGACGTGGCGCCTTCGCCCGAGCCTTCGCCCACCCCGTTGAGCCGCTTCAACCCCGATGTGGTGAGGGCCCTGCCCACCGCGGGGTCGGCAACCGCGCGCGTGGTTCAACTCAACTCCGGCCTGGTCCTCGAGCGCGAAGAAGGTGTGGGCCTCTTTCCGGCCGAGCCCTCGCGTTTCGCGTTTCGCGGCGGGTCATGGACGCAGTCGCGCATCGAAATCGACGGCTTCGACGTCACCGATCCGATCTTCGGAGGCCGGGCCCTGGTGTGGGGATCGGTTGAACTGGGCGAAGTCGAGGTGAAGACCGATTCGAAGGGGACCGTTCTTGTTCACGATCACCCGGCCCCTGCGCCCTCGGCGGGAACTCGCTTCCTTGCCCAGGGGAATCTGGGCCTGTTCGATTCCACCGGGACGACCGCCGACCCGATTCCGTCGCTCGCGCGCGGGCACAGTCTGTTCGATGGTCTCCTCGCCGCCTCCGGTTCGTCGTCGAGCGGCGCCACGGATTGGAGCGGCGCTTTTTCGGGGGCGGACGTGAAGCGCTCGGAGCGGGACTCCGATCTCCAACGCGCGACCCAACGCCTGGGTTTTGAAGGGCGAGTGAACCACCGCAGGGGCCCCGATCAGTTTCAGGGCCTTGGGATGTATCAGGGCCGTCGAATGCCGTTTGGCTTCACCAGCGCCGAGACGCGGGCCTCCGGCCTGATACTGGGCGGAGCCTGGTCGAGGCGAAACGCCAGGGGCGGAGTTCCGGGGACGTCGGGGGCGACCCACGGCCGGGTCTCGTACGCGCGCGGAACGGTGGACGATCCGGAGTTTGCATCGGCCCTGCGTTTCGAACGCATCGTGGATGGGCCACCCCAGAATCAAGTTCCCTTCCAATCGACCGGGCAGAGGCTCGAGCTCCAGGCCGGAAGCCAACTCCCCAAACCGGGGGATGCGGTGGACCTTTCGGTGGAGGCCCGCTTCCGGCGATCAACGGCCGACCGCGCCCTGGTTCAACCGGGATTTCAGTCTCTCGAGAGCCTCCATGGAACGTCCGCACGGGAGTGGACGTTGACCGGCACGGCCCCGTCGCGCCTGGCCGAAAACCGGGCGGGCCTGGCCCTCAGGTTCGGCGCCGAGACGTCGGCTCGGACCCGCGTCACCGGTGCGGTCGAACTCGAGCGTGTGACCGTGGCCGACCGCGATGGCGCGCGAATTCTCGGCTCCAC
Organism: Vicinamibacteria bacterium; assembly: GCA_031412915.1. Classification (GTDB taxonomy): domain Bacteria; phylum Acidobacteriota; class Vicinamibacteria; order Fen-336; family JAGNNV01; genus JAGNNV01. Next base: position 2,286 of record JANODX010000228.1, read on the forward strand.
CAAAGTCCTCCCCGAACTCCGGTTCGAATGGCGGAAGAGCGCGACCACGGAATTTTTCGCCGAAGGCTCGATCGCCTCACCGTTAACCCCGCTCGCGGGCTATGAAGCCGCGACTCGCAACGCGCCCTCGGTCTCCGCCCGCCGCTGGCGTGATCTCAATCGCGACGGTCGAGCCACCGCGTCGGAACTCGGCATCGAAGTCGCGCGCCGTGGGCCGGACTCCATGACCGTTGATCCGGAGCTGTCGCTGCCCACCATGCGCCGGGTTCTGGTGGGGTTCAGAACGAAGCTGCGCGGGGTGGGCATCCACGTCACCGGCTTCGCCCGCCGCGACGTCAATCTCATCGAGACCGCTCTCAATCCGCAGGGCTTTGAGATTGCCCGCACGCGCAACCTCCCCGATCCGTCGGGAGACATCGTGGGTCCCTCGGACGATCAGCTCCTTCCCATCGTCGAAGAGAGCCTGCGCTCGTTCTCGTCCTCGCAGTACCTGCTGACCAATCCCGCCGATCATCGGGCGTTGGGCGAGGGAGCGGAGCTTGGATTCGAAACCAACGGGAAGCACATCCACTGGGGACTCAACGGTGCCGCCTTCCGGGCTTCGGGCCGGGGTGGAAACCGGAGTCTGCGGGTCTTCGAGAACGACTTCGGGGTCGTGGGCGAGAGCTTCGATCGAACCAACGCCGACACCTACGGCTATGGCCGTCTCTTCTTCGACCGCGCCTACAGCCTGCGGATGTATCTCACCGCCAACAACATTCGCGGCTTTACGTTGGGCGCCCTCGGCCGGTATGACGACGGTCAGCCCTTCGCGCGGCTGGTGATCCAGAACGATCTTCCCCAGGGCCCCGACTTCGTTCAGGCCATTCCCCGCGGGCGGGCCCGGCTTCACTACACCCTGTCGGTGGACGCGCGCCTGGCCCGGCGCTTCAAGCTTGGGGCGGCGGATCTCGAGGTCTCAGCCTCCGTGTTCAACGCCCTCGGATCCCAGTTCGAGGCCGAGGAGCAGGTGGTGTGGCAGGCCGACTATCGAAGAATCACCATGGTCCAGCCGCCCCGCGCCTTCCTGGTCGGCGTTCGCATCGAGCGCTGACCTCAGGTCCTCCGAGCCCCTCGACGATCTCGGGGACCCGACCATGAGACGTTTCATGGATGCGCATCTTACGGACCGCCTGAGCAGACCCGAGCGGGTGTGCGACATGGTTGTGGGGCGATCCTGCAAGACCCGGTGGATGCCGGTGGCTGAGCTTGTCGAAGCCACCCCCAACGCCGGTCCCTTCGACGAGCTCAGGGACCGGATGCGATCGGCTTCCCCCGAACGTCAC
>JANODX010000229.1:0-20591 GCA_031412915.1 Vicinamibacteria bacterium
GCTCGTCGGTCGCCGATATCGGCCACCGACAACGAGCGGTGAAGGAACTCGGTCCTCGTCTCGATCTGCGCGAGGATCTCGCCGTGCTCGGTGCGGAGGTGCTTCGCGCCGTCGACTCCACCGCCCTGTCGCGGTGGGCCGGCAGCCCTCCCGTGCCCGTGCCGCATGGCCTCCGGATCGCGGCGGTCTTCCTCTCCGCCGCGGTGCTCGCATCACTTGCGGGATGGGCCCTGGGCTTCTGGGAAGCCGCCCCGTTTCAACTGGCGACCATCGCCGTCTTCATCTGCACCTGGCGCGCGCGCGCGTTCTCCAACCAGGTCCTTTCCGGCATCGGTCGTCCGGTCCACGACCTGCAGACCCTGACCGAGATCTTCGACCGCCTGGGAAAAGAGCGCTTCGAAGCGCCCCGCCTGGTCGAGCTGCACGCTGCGCTCTCCGCGAACGGCGAACCCCCGGCCCGGCCGATCGCCCAACTGGGGCGGTGGCTGGAGATCCACGAATCCAAGGGCAACGTGTTCTTCGCCGTCCTCTCGTTCTTCCTGCTCTGGGACCTTCAGCTTGCGGCCGCGGTGGAAGGCTGGCGACGGAGGTTCGGCCCGGGCGTCACGGTCTGGCTCAAGACGCTTGGGGAGATCGAAGCGCTGGTGAGCGTCGGGACCTACGCGTTCGAGAACCCGGTCGATCCGTTCGCGAACCTGGAGGAATCGGGTCCTTGCTTCCACGCGGAAGGCATCGCCCATCCTCTCCTTTCGCTGACTCGCGCGGTGCGCAACGACCTGCGCCTCGATCGCGAGAGACAGATGCTGGTGATCACCGGTTCGAACATGTCGGGCAAGAGCACGCTGCTGCGCACGGTTGGAATCAACACCGTCCTGGCCCTCGCCGGCGTGCCGGTGCGCGCGATTTCGCTCCGCCTTTCGCCCCTCGCGGTGGGCGCTTCGATCCGCATCCAGGACTCCCTGCAGGATGGCGAGTCGCGTTTCTATGCCGAGATCAAGCGGGTCCGCCAGGTTCTCGATATCGCGAAGGGCGAGACACCGCTCCTCTTCCTCCTCGACGAGATCTTCGATGGCACCAACTCGGCCGAGCGGCGGGTGGGTGCGGAGGCGGTGGTGCGTTCGCTGCTGAACCGCGGCGCCCTGGGTCTGGTCACCTCGCACGACCTGGCCCTGGCCGAGATCGCCTTGAGTCTCTCCCCGCGTGCTTTGAACGTCCACTTCGAGGATCACCTCGAAGGAGATCGCATGGCCTTCGACTACAAGATCAAGCCCGGGACGGTGCAGAGGGGAAACGCGCTCGGTTTGATGCGCGCGGTCGGGCTGGAGGTGTAGCCGCGGACGCCCTTCCGGTATCGTTCCTTCATGCATCCAAGTCTCACCGTCGTCGACCACCCGCTGATCAAGCACAAGCTCACATTGATGCGGCGCAAGGAGACGAGCACCGCACAGTTCCGCGCCCTCCTTTCCGAGATCGCCCTTCTCCTCGGCTACGAGGCGATGCGGGACCTCAAACTCACCGACGAGATGATCGAGACGCCGCTCATGCCCATGACGGCGCAGACACTCGAGGGCAAGAAGCTGGTGTTGATCACCATCATGCGGGCCGGTCAGGGCCTGGTGGACGGGATGCTGCAATTGGTGCCCTCGGCGCGCGTCGGCCACGTGGGCCTTTATCGCGACCCCAAGACGCTGAAGGCGGTCGAGTACTACTACAAAGTGCCGCAGCAGCTCGAGGACCGCGTGGTTCTGGTCTGCGATCCGATGCTCGCGACCGGCAACTCGGCGATCGCAGCGCTCGATCGGTTGAAGCGCAGCAAGCCGGGGTCGCTCCGGCTGGTCTGTCTTCTCGCCTGTCCCGAGGGCATCAAGGCTCTCGCCGCCGCCCATCCCGATGTTCCGATCATCACCGCCGCGGTGGACGAGAGGCTCAACGACCATGGCTACATCCTGCCCGGCCTCGGCGACGCGGGCGATCGGTTGTTCGGCACCAAGTAGGGGATGCCCTTCGCCTATTTTGCACGCCTCTCCATCACCGCGAAGAGGGTCTATCTTGCGAGCGACGCGATCCGCGAGGTCCTACTGCCCACCCCCGAACTGCTGCATCCCCTCCTGCCTCTGCTCAAGGAGGCCCTGTTGAAGGACGACCATCGCGCGGTCGCGGCCACCGCTCAGGCCCTCGTGCTCGGCATCACGAAACTCATGCGCGTCCCCGAAGTCACGGTGGTGGTTCTGGCCGCGCGACCGAGGCGGAGGGGAAGCGAGCTTCACGGCCTCTACACCGTGGCCCCGGGTCGCAAGCCGCAGATCAAGGTCTGGATGAGGACGGCAGCTCTCGGCAAGGTGGTCGCGTTCAAGACCTTCCTGCGCACCCTCCTCCACGAGGTCCTGCACCATCTCGACTACGCGCACTACAAGTTCAGGGATTCGTTTCACACCGCGGGTTTCTATTCCCGTGAATCGAGCCTGGTCCGGCAGCTGCTGGGCCAGCCGGAGCAGGCGTCGATGGAACCCTGAACCGGCCCCCCCGATGGGACCGCGCGGGTTCGCGAAGACCGGTCGCTGAGCTTGTCGAAGCGACGTCCGGCGGGCCGCGCGTCATCAGGCGCCCCGCACCGAATTTCGACTCCCACCCCTGCCGAGGTCTCGAGCTCCCTCCGCATCATCGCTGCGAACCGGGCTCGTCTATCATCCCGAGGTGATCCTCTGTCTGGCCCTGGCCGCGCTCCTTGCGGTCCCCACGCAAGTTCCAGCAACGAAGGCGGCAGCACCGCCCCCTGATGCCCAGACCGTGCTTTCGAACTTCGACGCGCGCCGCCGGACCATCCGCGACTTCACCGCCCGTTTCACCCAGACCTACCGCTCGGGCGCGCTTGGCCGCGCCATCGTGGAAAGCGGCAACGTGAAGGTGAAGCGGCCTTCCCGCATGCTCTTCGACTATGTGACCCCGGACAAGAAACTCTTCATTGCCGACGGCGACAACTACTACTTCTATGTTCCGCGTGACCGGCAGGTGATGGTGCAAACCCAGAGAGGCGATCGGCGGGCGACCGCGCGGATTCTGGCCGAAGGCCGTCTCCTCGATCACTTCAAATGCGTGGGTGAGGAGGCGGACGGCCTCGGGCGAAAGCTGATTCTCGTTCCTCTGGAGACGGATGCGGACGTGACCCGGATCGCCGTGGTGCTGGATACGCAATTGAGGCTTCTGGCCCTCGAGATCAAGGATGCCGAAGGGTCGACGAGCCGGATTGTCTTCGACGGTTTCAAGGAGAACGTGGGGCTCAAGGACTCGGAGTTCCGCTTCGACGTCCCCCCGGGGGTTGAGGTGATCTCATGATGAGGCGGGCAGCACTCCTGGGCCTCGGGGCGTTTCTTCTCGCGACCGCGGGCTGCGCCACGTCCGCCGCCTTTCGCCAGGGTGAGAAGGCCGAACGGTTGGGCGACTGGGATCGCGCGACCCTCGAGTATTCGAAAGCGGTGAAAGAGAAACCCGAGTGGCTCGATGCCCGCCTGGCTCTGGGGCGCGCCCGGAAGCGCTCGGCCGAAGCCCACGTCACCCAGGGGCGTCGCATGGCCGCGCGGGGCCTTTACAAGGACGCGCTCGATGAGTACCAGCTCGCTCTCGACCTCGATGGCTCGCAGTCCGGTCTCATCGAAGAGATGGAAGGGGTGCGCCGCAGCCGGGCGGCCGGGCTCCTGCCGAAGACGGTGGCCGCAGTCAAGGAGTCGGCGAGGGAGAGGAGTCTCCCCGGCCTGGAGATCGATCCCGCTCTCGACACCCCGGTGGGTTTCAGGTTCGAAGGCGCCGAGGTGCAGGAAGCCTACAAGACGCTCGGTCTGGTGGTCGGCGTGAATTTCGTCTTCGAGTCCACCTTGACCCCGACCCCGGTGACCCTGGAGCTGAAGGACGCGCCCTTCGAGCAGGCGCTCAAGGCCCTCTCGACCGTGAGCAAGACCTTCACCCGCGTGATCGGGCCGAAGCTCATTCAGGTCATCCCGGACACCCCGAACAAGAGGCGGGACTTTGAGGATCAGATCGTGAAGACGTTCTACCTGTCGAGCGCCGACCTCAAGGAGGTGGTGGACGTGCTTCGCATCTCGCTGGGGGCGCGCCGGGTGGCTCCCCTGGCCAGCGGCAACGCTCTCACCATCAATGACACGCCCGAGAAGGTGGCCGCGGCGGAGCGCATCATCGAGTCGCTGGACAAGCGGCACGGCGAGGTCGTGGTCGAGGTCGAGATCCTCGAGGTCAGCCGGCAGAAGATGCTCGACTACGGCATCGAGATCAATTCGATAGGCGCCACCGGCGTCATCGCTCCCGGAATCCTGGGCGGCGCTTTCCCCGACCCCAGCAAGGTCACGACCCTCGACAGCGAGCCCTATAAGAAGAGCAACATCATCGTCTCGGGTTTGCCCGGCGTGGTCTACCGGCTCCTTCGGACGGACGGCTCCTCGCGCCTCCTCGCGAACCCCCAGTTGCGGGTCACCGAGGGGCAGACCGCGAGCGCCCGTTTCGGCGATCAGGTTCCTGTCCCGGTCACCACGTTCTCGGCCATCGCCACGGGTGGGGTGGCCCAGCAACCCATCACCTCTTTCGAGTACAAGAACGTGGGCATCAATATCGACGTCACCCCCCGCGTGCACCAGGACGGGGAGATCACGCTTCAGCTCAAACTGGAAATCTCCTCGGTCGGCGCCCCCGGTTATGCGGGCCTGCCCACCTTCGCCAATCGGACGGTGACCTCCGTCCTCCGTCTGCGCGACGGGGAGACCAACATCCTCGCCGGTCTGATAAACGATCGCGAGACGACCTCGTTGTCGGGCCTCCCCGGGATCGCCAGCATTCCGATCATCGGCCGGATCTTCGGCCGCACCCAGAAGGAAGCGACCGAAACCGACATCATCATGACCCTGTCGCCGAGGATTCTCTTCAAGCCCGAGTTCTCAACCGCCGATCTGAAGTCGTTCTCGGTGGGCTCGGAATCGTCGCCGCTCCTGTTCGAGGTGCCGCCCGCGCAAGTTTCGCCGCCTCAAGCACCCGTTCAGCTGCCCACCCCCGGGCTTCGTCCCGAGCCCATTCGCCCGCCCGCGCCTCAGCCTCAGCCCACCCCGCGTCTCTAGCGGGTTCCGCTTAGCCATGCTCTCCCGCCTGAAGACGATCATCGCGCTGATGCGCAACCCCAAGGTCTCGAGGTTCCCCAAGTTCCTGGTGGTGGGGGCGATCCTGTACATCCTGATGCCGGTGGACATCATCCCGGATATCGCACCCGTGGTGGGCTGGCTCGACGACATCATGTTCCTGATTGGCGCTCTCAGTCTGCTCTTCGGCGCCTCGCCCCGCGCCAGGGAGAAAGAGGGCCAGATCATCGATGTCACGCCGGAACCGCCCCGTGGCGAGCCTCCTCCGTCACGGTAGCCGCTGCTAGACTCCGGCAGGAATCCCATGACCGGCCGTGTCGCTCTCGTCGCTTCCTGTCGGACACCGTTTGCCAAGTCCGGCGAGGCCTTCAAGGACCTGAGCGCTCTCGATCTCGCCAAAGTGGCGGTGCGGGAACTCATCGAACGCAGCGAAATCGATCCCAGACTGATCGGGACATTGGTGATGGGCCAGGTCGTTCCCTCCATCAAGGCCCCAAACCTCGGGCGCGAGACCGCCCTCGGCGTGCTCCTGCCGAAGAGCGTGCCTGCGCACACCATCAACCGGGCCTGCGCCTCGGCCGCTCAGGCCATCGCGGACGTGGCTTCGTCGATCCTGATGGGCCATATCGAGGCGGGAATCGCGGGCGGCGCCGAGTCTTTGTCCTCCGTGCCCATTCTCCACTCGAAGGGCATGACCGAAGCCTTGATCGCCGCGTCCAAGGCGCGCTCGCTCGGCGCGCGCCTCACTGCTTTCAGTCGCGTACGCCCCAAGGACCTCATCCCCGAAACACCCGCCATCGCCGAACCTTCCACCGGACGCTCCATGGGCCAGTCGGCCGAGCAGATGGCGAAGGACAACGGCATCTCCCGAGGCGAGCAGGACGAGATCGCGTTTCGTTCTCACCAGAACGCCGCGAAGGCGAAGGACGATGGGAGGCTCGGCCTCGAAATCGCCGCGGTTCATCTTCCGCCGAAGTACGCGACTACGGTGACCACGGACGGCCTGATCCGCGCGGACACCACGATGGACGCTCTGGCCAGGTTGAAACCGGTCTTCGATCGGCGCTTCGGCTCGGTCACGGCGGGGAACGCCTCGCCGCTCACCGATGGCGCGGCCGCGGTTCTGCTCATGTCCGAGGACCGCGCGAAGGCGCTCGGCTACACCCCCCTCGCCTACATCAAGTCCTGGGCGGTGGCCGCCGTCGATCCCGCCTGGCAGTTGTTGATGGGTCCGGCCCTCGCGATCCCGATGGCGCTCGATCGCGCCGGACTCACGCTCGCGGACATGGATCTCGTCGAGATGCACGAAGCCTTCGGGGCGCAGGTGGCTTCCAATATCCAGGCTCTGGAGAGTGAGGCCTTCGCTCGGGAGCGCCTGGGCCGGAGTTCGCGGGTGGGGGTCGTCGATCGCTCGCGTCTGAACGTGTGCGGCAGCTCGATCGCGATCGGCCACCCCTTTGGCGCCACGGGCGCGCGCATCGCCGGCACCCTCGGTCACGAGATGTCCAGGCGTCACTCGAAGTTCGGCCTCATGTCCGTGTGCGCCCAGGGCGGGATGGGCTTCGCCATGGTCCTCGAACGCTGACGCCTGGTGGCCCTCCCTCTCTCGGGCGTCCGTGTCCTCGACCTTTCCCGTCATCTTCCCGGACCCTACGTGACCGCAGCACTCGCGGATCTCGGAGCCGTCGTGATCAAGATCGAAGAGCGCGACTTCGGCGATCCCACCAGGGTCATGGCCCCTTCGGTGGGCGATGGCTCGGACAGCGCCCTGCACGCCTGGCTGAACCGCGGCAAGAAGAGTGTCGCTCTCGACCTCAAGTCGAGCGAAGGTGCGGCCATCGTCAGGTCCATGGCGGGGAAGAGCGATGTTCTGCTCGAGAGCTTTCGGCCCGGAGTGATGCGGCGGCTCGGGCTCGACTATCCCCGTCTTCGGCGGATAGCGCCCCGGCTCCTGTTCGTGAGCCTGTCCGGCTATGGCGCCACCGGACCGAGGTCGTCGCGCGCCACCCACGATCTCAACGTTTCCGGCGAAGCCGGGCTCCTCAGCGGCGGCGCTTCGATGTCTCCGGGTCTGGTCGCGGACACCGCGGCCGGGCTGCTGACTTTGGTTGCGATCCTGGCCCGACTCAAAGACCTCGGGCGGCCCCGGTTCAAGGGCGGCCTGATCGACGTGTCGCTGCTGGACGGCGCTCTTGCTCTCATCTCGGCGCCTCTCGTGCGTTCGCTCTCGGCCCCCGACCGCGAGCCCGACGAGTTGTGGGGAACTCACGCCTGCTACCGCGTGTACGAATGCGCCGACGGTGGCCGCATTGCCATCGGCGCGCTGGAACCGCAGTTCTGGCAGGCGGTGTGCGAGGGCCTGGGATTTCCCGATCACGTCCGTTCTCAGTGGTCGAGGAAGAAACAGGCGCAGATCGCCTCGGACTTCGAACGCGCCTTCAAGACCAGGTCCCGGTCCGACTGGTTGTCGATCCTCGGACCGCTCGATGCCTGCGTCACGCCGGTGCAGAGCCTGAGCGAGGTCGCAGCCGACCCGCAGATCCGCGCCCGCGCGGCCTTTCTTCCCCAGAGGACGGAGCGCGGGACATTCCTGTCGCCCACCTTCCTGCCCCAGATCACGAGACGCCGCCACCGCAGGCGGGCTCCCCGGCACGGCGAGCACACGCGCGCCGTGCTTCTCTCGCTTGGCTATTCGACCGCGCGCATTCGCAGACTGCGCGAAACAGGAGTGATTCAATGACCGGGATGCTCACCACGCGTCGCCGTGACGATGGCGTTCTTGTGGTCTCTCTCGACGTTCCCGGGGAGAAACTCAACGTCTTGTCCCTCGGCCTCCTCGACGAGTTCGAGGGCCTCTTTCAGCAGATCGAGAAGGACACGACACTGCGCGGGGTGGTGATCGTGAGCGGCAAACCCGAAGGCTTCATCGCGGGAGCCGACATCAAACAGTTCGTTAGCGTGACCACGGTGGAGGAAGCGGTGGCCCTGGCGGGCAAGGGCCACGCCCTGCTGAACCGGATCGAAGGATCGAAGACTCCCTTCGTGGCCGCGATCAACGGGATCTGCCTCGGGGGAGGCACCGAACTCTCCCTGGCCTGCGCGGGACGGGTGGCGAGCGACGATGCGAAGACCGCGATCGGTCTGCCCGAGGTTCAACTCGGCCTGGTGCCGGGGATGGGCGGGACCCAGCGCCTGCCCCGGCTCGTCGGCCTCGCCCTGAGTCTCGACATGATTCTCACCGCGCGCAACCTGAAGGCGACGAAAGCGCTTCGGGCGGGCCTGGTGGACGAAGTCGTCCCGCGTTCCCTGCTCGAGGACCGCGCCGCCGCCCTGGCCCTGGCCATCGCCGCGGGGAAAAAGCCGCCGCGTCCCGGCATCAAGCTGATGGAGAGACTCGCCCGGCCGATCATCTTCTCGAAGGCCCGCTCCGCGGTGATGGCGAAGACGGGTGGTCACTACCCAGCACCCTTGCGAGCGATCGAAGTCGTCAGGGACGGCACCGCCACGTCACTTTCGGCCGGACTGGAACTCGAGAAACGGGCGTTCGGCGAACTGCTCGTGGGCGACGTCTCTCGCGCTCTGGTCAACGTGTTCTTCGCCACCCAGGACATCAAGAAGGCGGTTCCCCTCCCAGGTCCCCCGCCGGAGATCTCCAAGGTCTGCATCCTCGGCGCCGGTTTGATGGGCGCCGGGATCGCCGGGATCGCCGCCGATTCGGGCATGCGCGCGCGCATGAAGGATCGCGACGATGCGAGCGTCAGCCGTGGTCTCGGATACGTCCGCGGGATCTGGGACGAGCGCCGGAAGCGGGGCAGCCTCACCGCACGCGACCTCGAGCAGAAGATGGACCGGGTGTCGGTGACCACGGACTACGGCGGTTTCAGGCAGGCCGAGCTTGTCATCGAAGCGGTTTTCGAAGACCTCGCGGTGAAGCGTCAGGTCCTGAAGGAAACCGAGGAGGCGACGGCTTCGACCTGCGTCTTCGCCTCGAACACGTCGTCCCTGCCCATCACCGACATCGCTCAGAACGCGAAGCGCAAGGACCTTGTCCTGGGCATGCATTTCTTCTCGCCTGTCCACAAGATGCCGCTCCTCGAGATCATCGAGACCAGGGACACCGCGCGGCGGGCCACCGAGGTGGCGGTGGCCTTCGGCCGGCGGATCGGAAAGCATGTGATCGTGGTCGGGGACGGCCCGGGTTTCTTCACCACCCGCGCCCTCTCTCCCTACATGAATGAAGCGGCCCATCTCCTCGAAGAGGGCGTCGCAGTCGAAGCCATCGACAAGGCCATGAAGGACTTCGGTTTCCCCGTGGGTCCGATCACCCTCCTCGATGAGGTGGGAATCGACGTAGGGGCCAAGGTCCAGAAGATCCTCCACCACGCCTTTGGCGCGCGCATGGATCCGCCGGCTTCGATGGCGAAGCTCGTCGCGGATGGACGCCTCGGGCGCAAGAACGCCAAGGGCTTCTACCGTTACGAGGCGGGGTCGAAGTCGAAGGAAGTCGATTCATCGGTTTACGCTTTGTTGCCGAGCGGAGCGGGACGGAAAGAGGTTCCCGCAAGGGTGATTCAGGAGCGCCTCTTCCACGCCTTCCTGAACGAGTCCGCGTACTGCCTGCAGGAGGGAATCCTCCGCAGGCCGGTGGACGGAGACATAGGCGCGATCTTCGGCCTGGGCTTTCCTCCCTGGTTGGGCGGACCGTTTCGAGCCATCGACAAGCAGGGCGCGGGCCCGGTTCTGGAGACGCTGAAGCGGCTCCAGAGCCAGCACGGAGCACGTTTCGATCCCGCTCCCATTCTAAGCGACTACGCCCGGTCGGGACGGAAATTCTATTGAACGGGCTGAGTCCCACGAACGGCAAGCCGGCCAGGGCTCGGGCGGTGACCCGCCGAAGCCTCGCCTCCGTGGGGAGGCTGCCCGGGATGGCTCGCGTGGTCTCGAAGTTCGGAGCGCCCTTCGGGAAGAGGTTCACCCGCAATCACTTCGAACTGCTTCGCCTCGCCTACTCGGCCTACGCCGGCCTCAAGCGCTCGGCGCCTCTGATCCGGGAACGCGGCGCCAACATCTTCACCCAGTGGACGGGGGATCCCGACGCCTTCGGGAGCGCCCTCATGCTGGCCGCGATTCTGAAGAGGCTGGGGGCCGTGCACGTGCACGTCCTCACCGGAGCCCTCGGCCATCCCCAGAACGTCCAGATGGCGAAAGTCTGCGGGATTCACTACTTCCATCCAAACGAGGGCCGGGTCGAAGGGGGCCTCGCCTGCATGGTCGACGCCTCGCCGCCGCTCGGCGCCCGCAACACGTCCGGGGTCCTGCCCGAGCGCGATTTTTTCTTCGTGGCGGACCATCACACGGGTCTCGAGGAAGTGGAGCGCCAGAGCCAGGAGCGGGGCGTGCGTTCGATCCGTCACGCCTTCATCGGTCTCCCGGTGGGATCAACCTCGGCCTTCATGGCCGCGATCGGCCTCGCCTTCGGGGTCTGGGACGACATTGGCCCCAAGGGTCGCGCGGCCGCCGCTCTCGGCATCTACACCGACACCAGCGCTCTCCTCCATGGCGCGACCGCCCTCGACTTCCGGATGTTCGAGAAACTGACGCGTGACGAGGAAACCCGGGACATCCTGGCCGAGCTGCGCGACTATCGCGTGCCCGCCGAGTGGTACAACTACAAAGCGCTCTCCACCCAGTGGATGATGACCCAGGGCGCTGTGAGGATTGCTCCCATCGGCCGTGTGCCCGACGACCACCGCGATGTCATCGCCGAGGTCGCAGGCGACCTCTTGCGCATCGAGGGCACATCGCTCGGGGTCGCCGTGGCCTGGACGGATCGCGGAACCGAGGTCTCGATTCGCGCCGATTCCCGGCTCCTGGGATACGACAAGGACCGGATCGTCCGCGTGGTCGAACACCTTCTCGACAAGACGTTCCCAGGCCTCTCCGGATTCAAGTACGAGCGGCGGCCGCCCTTCCGGGTGGAGGGAGGAGCCTGCGCCGTGCACAACACCGCTCAAGACGAAGCGTTCCATCTCACCTTCGTCGACGCGCCCACCGGCTACCCGGAACTGGATCACTGCCGGGGTTGCGCACGGGCGCTCCTGGCCGCGCTCACGGAACTAAAGTTCAAGAACCCGGAAGAGATTCAAGGACTCATCTAGGGGCCAGGATCCAGGGAACGGAGACACTGATGATCTACGCGATTGAGATTCTGGCTCTCCTGGCCGGGGTCGTGCTGGTTCTGTATCTCCTGGGCCGCCGCCTGCCTCGTGAGCATCGGGCCATCCGATCGACGCGCATAAGGGCCACGCCGGGCGCGGTCTTCCGCACGATCACGGATGTCGAGGCCTTCCCGCAGTGGAGGCGCGAAATCCGCTCCGTGGCCAGGCTCGACGATGTCTCGGGCCGTCGTCGATACCGGGAGATCACGGGTCAGGGGACGCTTGCTTTCGAGGTGACCGAAGAGATCCCCGAAAGGCGCCTGGTGACCACCATCGTCGAGGAAGGCCAGCCGTTCGGCGGGCGGTGGACCATCGACCTTTGCGCTTCAGGGGACGAGACCGAGGTTACGATCACTGAAGAGGGCTTCGTGAATCCGCCCATCTTCCGCGTTCTGAGTCGCTACGTCTTCGGCCAGACCGCCACGATGGAGACGTACCTCAGGAGCCTCGAAAAACGGCTCGAGGCCGCGGCTCGCTAGGACCCTGCGAACATGGGCGCGCCCGGCGAGTTGGTGTACACACGCAGCCGTACGGAGAAACTCGGGGTGAAGCCTCGATCCCGGGTGGCCTTGCGCGGGCTCAAGGACGAGGCCTTCATCGCCGAAGTGAAGGCGGCAGGAGCCCGCCTGGCCGCCCGCATCGGACCCGGTCCCTACGACATGGTGATCGTCCGGCTCGACGGCGTGCCGGATCTTCCGCTTCTCGTCGATGCGAAAAAGCGCATCGTTCCGAACGGCATGGTGTGGGCGGTCTGGCCGAAAGGGCGGAAAATGTTCCGGGAGGACGACATCCGGAATTTCGGTCCGACCGCCGGCCTCGTGGACGTGAAGGTGATGAGCTTCTCGGATGAACTCTCGGGTTTGAAGCTCGTCATTCCCCTGGCCCAAAGGTGACGGCGCCACCGGCCGAGGCGCGGGCCGAAGGCCAGGCTTCAAATTCAAAGAGGAGTCCCGGCGCCCTGGACCCTTGGGTCCAGCGCCTGGGTGCTGCCGCCCTCCTGATCCTGGTCCTCGCGATTCTCTTCTTCCAACTGAGTCTGGCGAGGACGCGAAGCTTCGATCCGGACGAATTCCAACACGCGCACAGCGCCTTCCTGATTTCGCAGGGCCAGATTCCGTATCGGGACTACTTCGAACACCATCCCCCTCTGCTGCATTTCGCAATGGCTCCGGTCATCGCCCGGCTGCATCCGGAGAGAGACGGGGCGGCCGCATTCAACACTCTCCTCGTTCTGCGGGTCCTTCTGTGGTCGATCGCCTTTCTGGCGGCCATAGCCCATCACATCCTCGCCCGCCGGCTCCTCGGGTCCCTGGGGGCAGCCCTCGCGAGCCTCCTCCTTTGGTCCACCCTCCTCGTGTTCGAGAAGACCATCGAGATAAGGCCCGACACTCCCGCCTTCGCTCTCCTGCAGGTTGCCCTGCTTCTGTTGAGCCGCGGAGGGGCGGTGAAAAACACCCTCGCCGCCTGCTCAGCCCTGGGGCTTGGGCTCCTCTTCACTCAGAAGCTCGTGTTCCCGATTCTCGGCATCATGGTCGTGATCTGGCTTTCGCGCCGCCTCGTGCGGGTCTCGAGCGCCGGCGAACGTGCGGCGGCGATGATGGGCCTTCTCTGGCCGAGCGCGGTCTGCGCCTTGTACTTCCTGGTTCAAGACGGCCTGCCCGCGTTCATCGAGGATGTCTTTCTTGTCAACCTGCGCTGGAAGGCGCGCCTCGAACCGTGGCCCTTTCTGGTCTCTCGCTTCCTCGAACCGAATCCGTTCTTCGCTCTCCTGGGCGGCCTGGGTCTTGTTCGGGGGATCGCCACGTTAGGGCGCACCAACCCGGCAAGACCAGGGGGAGAGGCCGTGGTCTTCTTCTCCGCCGCGAGCGGACTGCTCGGGCTGGTCCTCCTGCCCGTGGCCTGGGAGCAGTACTACCTCCTTTTCCTGCCGCAGCTCGCGATTCTGGGGAGTGGGGTCCTGTTGTCCACGACCGCCTCTCTCCTCAAGCGAGCGCCGTCTTCGGCCTGGGTCGGACTGACGGTCTTCGGCGTCTCCATCGCGTCCCTGGCCTCGGCCAAAGACGCCATCCTCAATCAGCGCCTTCGTACCGGTGAAGGGAAGGAAAGAGCCATCGGCCTGATTCTCGACAATTCCGCACCCACCGATACCGTCCTCGATGGTTACTCGGGCATCGGAGTGTTTCGTCCTCATGCCTTCCGATACTTCTTTCTCCATGCGGAGATGCGGAAGATGCTGTCCGAGGCGGAGGTGCGCGAACTGGAGGATGGACTTGAAACCGGGGCCATCGCGCCGCGGTTCGTCTCCGGCGACTCGAACCTCAGGGCCTTGTCCCCCCGCGTGCGCGAGTACCTCGACCGGACCTATCAGCCGACCGGCGTCGAGCCGGTCGAAGTCTCGGTGTTTCCGGGGGGTGAGGTCGCCTGGGATGACTTCGCCGGTCGTTTCCTCGGCGAGCGCCCTCCGGCGCGGGGCGCCTACGTTCTGGTCGGAGACGGATGGTCCGAGCGCCAGTCCGCGGGCGGGCGAGCCTTCCGCAGCTCGTGGGGCAAGACATCGGTCCTGCGGTTTCCGGTCCTCGACCCGACCAGGCCCTGCGTCCTGAGACTTTCCGCGCGCGCGGGCGCCGATGTCCCCGGTCTGAGAGCCCGGGTACGACTCAACGGCAGGGAGATCGGCGAACTCGCTCTCGGCTCCGCCTTCGCGATGTTCGACCTGCCCATCGAACCCGGGGGACTCATCCGCGGTCTGAACCGAGTGGAGTTCTCCTACCCCCTGCGTCCGGCCCAGGTCAAAGCCGCCCGAACCGTCGCCGACAACTCGGCGCTGGCGCTCGAGAGTCTGACCCTTGGCCTTGGCCCTACTTGCCCGTGAAGGACGTCGACATTTTCGCCGTGCCCCACATCATCGAAAATTCCCCGGCGTTGCCGTTGCCGCCGAGCGCGATTGTGAACTGCTCGACCGGATCCTTCATCGTGGTGGACTTGAGAGGCACTTCGGCCGCCTTGGTCTTGCCGTCCGGGCTCGTGGCGATGACCGTCCAGTCGCCCTTCTCATCCTTCACCGCGGTCAGGACGTACGAGCCCTTCGGGAGCATCGCGGTTCCGAAGGCGAGGTCGGCGTCGGTCTTGAGCGAGGTCGGCGACCCAGCACCCATGCGCCAGGGCGAACCCACCTTGGCCTGGCCCAGCATGTCGCGTCCGGCCAGCGAAGGACGGCCGTATTCGACGGCGACCGATTTCCCGGCGACCATGGCTTTGGCCTCGCCCCGCACTTCCTGAGCCACGGCGATCGAGGAGCTGAGTGCGGCGGCGAGCGCCACCGTAGGGATGAACTTCATTCGTTTTTCTCCTTTTGAGAATCAAAGTGAAGCTTTTATTGTAGCTATACTGACTGGAATCGACGAAGGGGTCGAGGACCGTATCGCGCCCCGTTTACCAAAGATAAAGACGCCCCCTGGAGATTTCATGGCTGCCAATATTTTTCAGACGAAGACGCTGGAACAGATTACGGGCGATATCGACGCCACCAGGGGTCTGAAGCGAACTCTCACCGCCCTCGATCTCACGCTCCTCGGCATTGGCGCGATCATCGGCACCGGGATCTTCGTCCTGACCGGAACCGCGGCCGCGAACCAGGCGGGTCCAGCCATCGCACTCTCGTATGTCCTGGCCGGTCTGGCCTGCGGCTTCGCGGCCATGTGCTACGCCGAATTCGCCTCGATGATTCCCGTCGCGGGCAGCGCCTACACCTACGCCTACGCGACCCTCGGCGAGGTCATCGCCTGGATGATCGGCTGGGATCTGATTCTCGAATATGCCGTGGGCTCCATGACCGTGGCCATCGGCTGGAGCGGAAACTTCCAGAGGGTTCTCCTGAGTGCCGGGATCACTCTTCCCACCTGGATGCAGGCCGGCCCCGGGATCCTGCCCGGAGCCGTGGTCAACCTGCCTGCCGTCATCATCGTTCTTCTGATGATGATCCTCCTGGTCGTCGGCATCCGGGAGAGCGCCCGGTTCAACGCGGTCATGGTCCTCATCAAACTGATCGCGGTTCTGATCTTCCTGGGGGTCGGCTACTCGCACGTTCAGACCGCCAATTGGACGCCTTACGCGCCGTATGGCTGGTCCGGCGTGATGGGGGCGGCCGCGGTGGTGTTCTTCGCCTATATCGGGTTCGACGCCGTCTCCACCACCGCCGAAGAGGCCAAGAACCCGCAGCGAGACCTGCCGATCGGAATCATCGCCTCCCTCGGAATCTGCACCGTTCTCTACATCGCGGTGGCCGCGGTCCTGTCGGGGATCGTTCCCGTGACCCAGTACCGCAGCGTCGAGTCGTCTCTCCCCGGCGTCACCCATCAGGCCGCCGAACAGGTCACCCGGTTCCTGAACGCCCCCGTAGGCTACGTTCTGGGCTCGCTCCACATCGGCTGGGCCGACGCCCTCGTCTCCGCGGGTGCGGTCGCGGGAATCACCAGCGTCCTCCTGGTCATGCTGATGAGCCAGCCTCGCATCTTCTTCTCCATGAGCCGCGACCGCCTGCTGCCCCCGGGGATCTCGAAGGTCCACCCGAGGTTCGGCACACCGTACATCACCACCATCATCACCTGCGTGGTGGTGGCCATAGTCGCGGGTTTTACGCGCATCGAGGTGGTGGGTGAGATGACGAGCATCGGAACGCTGTTCGCGTTCGTGGTGGTCTGCGCGGCGGTCATGGTTCTGAGGATCACGCGCCCGGATGTGAAGCGGCCTTTCACCGCACCTGGAGGTCAACTCACCCCGATCCTGGGCGTCGCCTCCTGCGCCTATTTGATGCTGTCCCTGGCCGTTCTGACCTGGGTTCGATTCCTGGTCTGGCTCGACATCGGCATGTTGATCTACTGGTTCTACAGCCGCACCCACTCCCCCTTCTTCAACCCGGAGCTCGAGGCCAGGAAGTCGGGGGCGGAGCGCACTGCCGATTTCTTCACCATGTGGGGCGGGGTCGGGCTTTTCAACGGATTCTGGATCGTGGCGGTGGGGCTCATGACCGTGCTGGGAATCAACGGAGAGGCGACGGCCAAGTGGGACGAACTGGGCATCAGTGCCGGTCAGGCCTCGATCGCGGGTTTCGTGGTTCTCGCGATCTCCGGCCTGCTCTTCGCCATGGGTCGGTCCAAGAAAGCGGCGTAGCCGGAGGCCGGGGCTTCGACCGTTCGACAGGCTCACGGCAGGCAGGGTCACGGCCAGCAGGCTCAGCCACCGGGCTTCGGCAGGCTCAGCCACCGGGCTTCGACCGTTCGAAGCGTCGAAACCGGCCCTACGATTTGCTGGCCAGGTGCTCCATGACCGAGAGCGCGCAGATTTCCGCGATCTGCTCGAGGATGTTCTCCCCGTCCTCGATGGTGGCCGCACCCGGGTCGCCGAAGTAGGCGTCTTCGCCGCCCGCTTCCTTAAAGGTCTTTCCGCCCTTCTTCATGGAAGCGACCAGGCCGTCCATGGGCGGGATGCTAATCCTCTCGTGTTCGCGCACCAGGGCCAGGTTCAACGCCATCATGGCCGAGGTTTCGAAGGCGCCGGCGTGGTCGCCTTTCTGGAAGGCCTCGCCCAGTTGCTGCGACCACCGTTTTCGGGTGAGATCCACGAAGCAGGCCGAGACCCCGCCCTTTTTCGACTCCTCCACCACCTGCTTCAAGACCTCGAGGTGGGCGGCGTCGAGATGAGTGTTGACGAACGCGACGGCTCGGAAATTCCGGGTGGCGTTTTGAGCCACTTCCTTCAGAAAGGCGAGTGCCGTCGGGCGAGACAGTGAAAGGGTTCCCGGGAAATCGGCGGCGCGCTCGGAAACGCTGTAGGAGATGTTCGGAAACACGATCGCTCGAACCCCGTGGGTCCTCAGCTTCCGCGCCGTTCGCTTGGCCGCGTCGATGGCGATGTAGGTGGCGGTGGCGAGCGGCAGATGCGGCCCGTGGGCTTCGGTGGCTCCGAGGGGGACCAGAGCGACGGCCTTCATGTCCGCGGTGGCCTCCTGAACTTCGGGCCATGTCATCTCGGCCAGCACGATGTTTTCCGCCATAGCACTTGCACGCGCGCGGGGCGACCCTTCGGGCGACGCTTCGCGCGGTTCGTTCTCCTTATTGTTGGCTTGGGTTCTAGGACAGGGACGCGATGGCGCTTGTTCGAAGATGCGGGTCGGCCGTCAGGACGGTCTCATGAGCCTCGCGGTTGTTCCCTTATACCCGAAGCGCGGTCCTTGAGCGAAGCCCGAGAGCGGAGCCGCCGAGGGAAATCATCAGTGCTCGACCTCGTCGGCGTCGCCGTTGCCGTCTTTAATGGGAACCGCCGCTCCACCGATCGGGCCCATCTCGTCTTCGATGCCCCGATTGGCCAGACGCTGCAGCAGTTTGTCGAACAGGGTCCGATCGGGGGGGGGAGCGTCGCGCACCAGAGAGAGAGCCTCCTCCAGATAGGAAACGCTCCGGGCCAGTTGAGCCAGGGTTTCGGTAGGGAGCGGGGCTCCCGGGTCCTTAGCACTCTCGAAACGTTTCTCATCCGCGAACGGCCCCAGGATTTCGATGACCCGGGCGGAGAGGGAGTCGGCCGCCTCGTTCACGGCCTCGTGATGAAATGCGACCTGGGCGAGTGCTAGCGCGTCCTCAATCTCGTCGTCGCCCCAGTCGTCCCGGAGGCGGTCGAAGTCGCCGGCGGAAAGGGTGAGACGCGTCCCCTCCTCATCGGCGGCGGCGGCCACGTCGGTGATCAGTTCGATCAACCGTCCCACGTTTTAGTCCAGGGGGGCCAGACACGGACCCGGCCTTGACTGTTGGAAGAAACGTGGCCCAACGCTAAGCCACCGTTGCATCAGAAGCGCCCGGAATGGGCCGTTCTCGAAGGTGTTTCTCATCGTCCGCCCGCGCCCTTCAGGTACTTGAGCAATTCCGATTCCGTCGAGAGCACGAGGACGGACTTTGCGTCGATGGTCTTTTCGAGGGTTTCCAGGGACTTCACGAACGCGTAGAAATCCGCGTCC
This sequence comes from Vicinamibacteria bacterium, assembly GCA_031412915.1. Lineage (GTDB taxonomy): Bacteria > Acidobacteriota > Vicinamibacteria > Fen-336 > JAGNNV01 > JAGNNV01. The sequence continues at coordinate 18,360 of JANODX010000229.1, forward strand.
TTCTGGTAGGCGCGCGCGAAAATACCGGTGGCCTTGGCGTCGGCGGCTCCCTTGAGGAGCTGGGCCTTTTTGTAGCCCTCGGACGATGCCGCCAGAAGATCGCGCTCCTTCTGGCCGCGGATTTCGGCCGCGCGCCCGGCTCCTTCCGATCGGCTCTTCTCCGCGATCCGTTTCCGCTCGGAGATCATCCGTTCGAAGACCTTGGCCTGCACGCTCTCCACGTAGCTGATCCGCTTGAAGCGCACGTCCACGAGTTCCACCCCGAACTGAGGCGTGATGGCCGCCGCCTTCTCCAGGATGACCGCCGCGATCTTCGAGCGGCCGGTGACCACCTTGGTTGCGGCTTCGGTGCCCTCTTCCACTCCCGCGAGTTCCTCGGTGGCCTCGAAGGCCCGATTCGACGAGCGGACCAGTTCGATCACATCGAACGAAGCGACCGCATTCCGGGTCTCGCCATCGACGATGTCGTCGAGGCGGCTCTGAGCCCCGCGCTCGTCCTGAACCGCCTGGTAGAAGCGGAGAGGATCGGAGACTCGCCAACGCGCGTAGGTCTCGATCCACAGGTACTTCTTGTCGCGGGTGGGGATCTGGTTGGGGTCGCCATCGAATTCGAGCCAGCGCTTGTCGAACCGATTGACCACCTGGACGAACGGGATCTTGAGGTGCAGTCCGGGAGTGGTGACCGCCTCACCCGCGGGTTTGCCGAAGACGGTGAGGACGGCCTGCTCGGTTTCACTCAGGGTGTAAAGACTGGAGGAGGCGAGCACCACCAGGATCACGGCCCGAACGAGATTGTTGACGCTCATTGCTGCTTCTCCTTGGCGAGGTCCTTGGTCAGACCCTCGAGCTGAAGCAGAGGCAGAATCCCCTTGGCCTGCGAATCCACGATGACCTTGCTGCCCGAGCGTTCGAGGACGCGAGCCAGGGTCTCGAGGTAAAGGCGGCGGCGGGTGACCTGCGGGGCCTTCTTGTACTCTTCGTAGACCGCATCGAACCGCTTCGCATCGCCTTCGGCCACGTTGACCCGCTCCAGAGAATAGCCCTCGGCGGCGCGGACCTGCTGCTCCGCCTGGCCCTTGGCCTGGGGAACCGCGGAGTTGTAGTCGGCGAGCGCCTCGTTGATGGCGCGCTCTTTTTCCTGAATCGCCTGGTTCACTTCGTTGAAGGCGGGTTTCACTTCGTCGGGGGGATTGACGTCCTGAAGCACGAGTTGCTGGATCTCGACCCCGTTTCCGTAGCGGTCGCAAAGCTTCTGAAGTTCCTCTTTGGCCTGCAGGGCGATGGCCTCGCGACCCACGGTCAGAACCTCGTCGACGCTGTGATCGCCCACCACTTCCCGCATGGTCGACTCGGTCATGTCGCGGAACGTCTCGGAGACGCTGCGGAGGTGGAACACGTATTTATAGGGATCCTTGATCCGGTACTGGACGATCCACTCGACCACCGCGACGTTGAGGTCGCCGGTCAGCATGAGCGATTCCTTCCTCGACTCCTCGGTGGTCCGAAACTCCGATTGAGCGCCCGCCCGCACCGTCTCGAAGCCGAACTCCATCTTGAGTTGCCTTTTGTCGGGGACGCGCGTGATGCGTTCGATGCCGAAGGGGAGCCGGAAGTGAGGCCCGGGACCGGCGGTCCGAGCGTACTTGCCGAAGCGCTGGATGACCGCCACCTCGTCGGCCGCCACCTGGTAGAAACCGGTGAACAGGAACAGAGCCACCAGACCGGCGATGAGATAGTTAGGGAGGCCCGGGGGCGCCTTGACGCCTCCGCCCCCTCCCGATGCCACCCCCCGGGCCCGCTTGCCCAGGTCGGCCACCGCTTCCCAAAGCGGCTCGAGGGGATCCTGTCGTCCGTATTCAGCCATGACGACAGTATAGGACCCTGGACCCCGTTGCACGCGCCCCGGTCGAAGGGTGGTCCCTGAGCTCGTCGAAGGGTGGTCCCTGAGCTCGTCGAAGGGACTTCATCGACACCCACGACGGTGGCTTCGACCGTTCGACAGGCTCACGGCCGACCAGCTCAGCCACCATTGCGGCTCCCGCCGCGGCTCGCGGTCACCCACGACGGTGGCTGAGCCGGTCGAAGGGTGGTCCCTGAGCTCGTCGAAGGGACTTCATCGACACCCACGACGGTGGCTTCGACCGTTCGACAGGCTCACGGCCGGCCAGCTCAGCCACCATTGCGGCTCCCACCGCGGCTCGCGGTCACACACGATGCAGTCGAAGCCACCGG
>JANODX010000230.1:0-6790 GCA_031412915.1 Vicinamibacteria bacterium
TTTGAAGAGGCCGAACGAAAGACCACGGAGCAGGACCAGGGAAAGGAAGGCCAGGGCGTAGGCCTTGAGCACGGTCGCGGCGGGGTCGCGTCGGCGCGCGATCACGACCAGGCCGGCCATGGCGAAGAGAGGGAACCCATAGCCGCAGAACAAGACGATGCGGGAGAAGGCCCCGGGCACTGATCCGGGATCGCCCGGCGCGGAGGGGAAGGCGGAGGCCGCCGCCCGACTCGATCCCGAAACGATGGCGGGCAGGATCTCGCGAACAAAGGCGAGGGTGAAGTCGCCGTACAGACCAAAGACGACGCTCGCCGCCGCGACCAGCCAGAGGGTAACCAGACGAAGGCGAACGGCGGCCGCGAGCAGGGCCAGGATGACGAGGAACGCGCTGGTGTTGAAGAGACTGGAAACGTAGGTCAGGAAGGTGGCGAGGGTGGCGGCGAAGAGAAGGGCGGTGGCCTTCGGGTTCTTCGGCTTTTCGAGCACGTGCACAGCCAGGACCACGACGAGCAGGTCGAGGGCGTGGCCGGCCAGGGTCGACCACATGGCGTAGAGCATTCGGCTGGTGAGAATCGGGAACGCGAAGGTGAACCACGCGGCCCCGATGGCCGCTCCGGGCACGAGGAGTCTCGCGAGAATGAAGGCGAGCGCGACCTCGAGCGCGGTCGAAAAGAGCGCCACGTGTTTGATGGCGCGAACCACGACATCGCGGTCGGGGGGCAGAGCGGTGAACGGGAGGTAGAAGAAGGGCGAGTAGGGGAACGCGTACTTCTTCCCGGCCACGATCCGCGGGTACCCCACGCCGAGGTCGACCTGGGCCCGCCTCGACCGCTCCATGATCGATCCCTCGTAGCTGCGCAGAGCCCCCACGTAGCGATCGTTCTGGCGGACGTCGTTGTAGAAGTAGCTCGGGTGGAAGAGGAAGCCGCCCTTGAGAAGGATGGTCGCGGTCACGGCGAGGACGAGGGCGGTTTGGCCTCGAAACACGAGAGCGGCCAGAACGGAGAAGACCACGGCCGGCGCCGCGACATCGCGCATGCTGTGGACGAAGCCGAAAGGGTCGATAGCGGCGACGGTTGCGAGCGCTACCGAGATGACCGCGGTGGCGCCTCCGGCCAGGCCCAGAGAAGCCCCGCAGAGAAGGAGCGCGCCGAACAGGCCGAGGGGCAGGATCCAGATCGTCCATTCGCCGACGGGAATCCTCCATCGGGCCCTGTCGATCCGGATCCAGTCGAGCGCCATCCCGAGGGTCGGATCGTCGCTGATGAGCCCGAGGTTCAGCGGGCCTTCGGGGAGCGGGGCCTCGACCTCCTGGATCCGCTGGCGCCCGCGAGGCTGCTCGAAGGATGCGAACGGGCGTCCATTAACGGTCACCGTGATCCGGGTCGGGTCGTCGAGGTAGCGCGCCGCCCGAACCGAGAAACGCGCCATCGACGCGTCCACGGTCAGCGGAATATCAAACCCGGCGTGCTGACGCGCCCACCGCGACGTGGTGGGCGGCGTCTCCTCGCTGTCCTCGAAGCCGGAACCGTATCGCCCGGTTGAGGGGCCGATGTCCACGATGATGGGTTGTCGAAACCGACCCGCAAAGTCAAGGAGCAAGGCAAAGAGGGCGAGCAGGCCGGTGGCCAGCGCCAGACCGGTCCCGAGCCTGCGTCCCAGGGTCTGGTCTTTGCCGTCGGTCCGGGTCTGCGCGGTCACGAGGGGCGATCCTAAACGGATTCGCGCGGGCGTCGAGGGAAGCCCTGGTGCGTGATGACGTTCGGAAAGAGCTGCTCTCGGGCCTCAAGGACTCGGCCGAGGACGGAACCGCTTCGGGTCTGCGACTGTGGGGCCTCGTGGCCAAGACCGGCACCGTCCCCGCCCTCGACGGCGCGCCCCTCAAGACCTCGGGGTTCGCCACGGTTCTCGACGACGCGGGCTTCGCGTTCCTGGGCTTGCTGCGTCGGGGCACGGGGCGCGAGGCGGCGATTCGCGCGGGCGCCGAGATCGCGAGACTTCGGCCCGGACTCATCGAGAGGCCCGCCGCGACGACCTCGAAGTCCAGAGCCCGGCCGGTCGTGAAGAAGCGTGGCGCCGAAGATCCCGTACGCGTCCAGATGCTCGAAGAGCTTCGACTCACCGGGGTGCGGTTCAAGAACCTGAGCACCGGCCCGGTTGATTCATCGCGAGGCTTCGTCGGTCCTGCGTTACCTGACGCGCGGGCCGCGCCATGCCGAGGCTGATGTCTGCGACTCGACCCACTGCGCCTGGTTTGTCGGCGAAGGTCCCGTGCCTCGCTGGCTGCAGCCGGATTCCTCGGTGAACGACCGGAACATGGCGGCGGAGCTTTCGGACCAAGAGTGGACCCAGGCCGTGGCCGGCGCGCGCGATCAGCCGCGAGGACCCGATCTCTGGACTGCCGACTGCGGCGGCGATCCGGTCTCGCCTCATTTCGTCTGGGGCGGCGGAGACCTTCGGGTGAGGGCGTGCCCCCGGCATCCAACGGGAAGCGGTCGGGTCTGGCGGCGCGAGTGGTCCACCGCCGACCTGACCGCGGTGTTCGGCGTGAGGCCGGAGGCGATCGACGTGGCCATCGTCGATGGGCAGTGGATGCTGAGAGTGCGTCTGGCTTCGCGCACCGCTTCAGGATCCGCGACGACCGTCGCCCTCACCTACGACGAAGCCCACCGCCGGCTGGCCGCGCGCATGGGATGGGACGCGATGCCCGCCCCGGCGTCGCGGGTATCCCGAACCCGCGCGGGCTTCATGGCCGAAGGCACAGGCTTCGGTCATCGCGTCGGCCTGTGTCTGGGCCGCTGAACCGCGTCCTCGCGACCGACCCCCTCACGATAGGATCCGCGACAGTGACGCAGGAACCGCAGGCTGCCTATGAGACCCGAGTCGAGGCGCGGCGCGCGGACCTTCGGCTTCTCGATCAGCGTGATCGCAGACTGTCGCTTGCCCGCGGGATCGTGGCCACCATCGCGTTCCTCGCCCTGATCGCCACGGGCTCCCGTCCCATCGCCGTGGTGGGCCTTGCCCTGGGGGCGCTCGCCTTCATCGTCCTCGTGATCATCCACGAGAAACTCGCCCGGCGTCTGGCCAGAGCGCGGCGTCGGGTGTCGTTCTACGAGACCGCCCTGGCCCGCACCCGCGGCGACTGGATCGGCCGCGGCGACCAGGGGCTGCGATTCCTGGATCCGGCGCATCCAAGCGCCATCGACCTAGACCTGTTCGGTCGCGGCTCGATGTACGAGCGGCTGTGCACCGCCCGCACCCACGCCGGCCAGGACCAGCTCGCGGCGTGGCTTCAGCACGGATCGCCCATCGCCGTTCTTGGCGAACGACAAAGTGCCGTGAGAGAACTCGGTCCGCGTCTCGACCTGCGCGAGGATCTGGCCGTGCTCGGCGCGGAAGTGCGGCGCGCCGTCGACTCCACCGCACTTTCGCGGTGGGCCTCGACCGACCCCGTGCCCGTGCCGCATCGCCTCCGGATGGTGGCGTTCGTCCTCACCGGTGCGGTGTTCGCGTCCCTCGCCGGATGGGCGCTCGGTTTCTGGGAAGCGGCCCCGTTTCAACTGGCGACCATCGGCGTTTTCATCTGCACCTGGCGCGCGCGCGCGTTCTCCAGCCAGGTCCTTTCCGGTATCGGTCGTCCGGTCCGCGACCTGCAGACCCTGACCGAGATTTTCGACCGCCTGGGAAAAGAGCGCTTCGAAGCCCCCCGCCTGGTCGAACTGCACGCCGCGCTCTCCGCCAACGGCGAACCCCCGGCCCGGCCCATTGCCCAACTGGGCCGCTGGCTGGAGATCCACGAATCCAAGGGCAACGTGTTCTTCGCCGTTCTCTCTTTCTTCCTGCTCTGGGACCTTCAGCTCGCGGCCGCGGTGGAAGGCTGGCGGCGCCGGTTCGGCTCGGGTGTCACGGTCTGGCTCAAGAGCCTTGGGGAGCTTGAAGCGCTGGTGAGCATCGGAACCTACGCGTTCGAGAACCCGGCCGATCCCTTCGCGAACCTCGAGGAATCGGGTCCTTGCTTCCACGCGGAAGGCATCGCCCATCCTCTCCTTCCGCTGACGCGCGCGGTACGCAACGAATTGCGCCTCGATGGCGAGAGACAGATGCTGGTGATCACCGGTTCGAACATGTCGGGCAAGAGCACGCTCCTGCGGACGGTTGGAATCAACACCGTCCTCGCCATGGCCGGCGCTCCGGTGCGCGCGATTTCGCTGCGCCTTTCGCCCCTCGCGGTGGGCGCTTCGATCCGCATCCAGGACTCGCTGCAGGATGGCGAGTCGCGTTTCTATGCCGAGATCAAGCGGGTCCGCCAGATTCTCGACGTGGCGAAGGGTGAGACACCGCTTCTCTTCCTCCTCGACGAGATCTTCGATGGCACCAACTCGGCCGAGCGTCGGGTGGGGGCCGAGGCGGTGGTCCGATCGCTGCTGATCCACGGCGCCATAGGTCTGGTCACCTCGCACGACCTGGCCCTGGCCGAGATCGCGGTGAGCCTCGCCCCGCGCGCCTTGAACGTCCACTTCGAGGATCACCTCGAGGGAGATCGCATGGCCTTCGACTACAAGATCAAGGCCGGCCCGGTGCAGCGGGGGAACGCCCTTGGCTTGATGCGGGCGGTCGGCCTGGAGGTGTAGAGAGAGGCCGTTAACCTGTGCGTAACCACGGCCTCGGGAGCGCGTCGGGATCAGGAGTCAAGTTGCAGGGAAACGCTGTCGGTTCAGCGGCGCCCCCAACCAAGTCCTCGAGAAACTCAACGAGGGCAGCAGCGGCAAGGGATCGCGCCCTGAACCTTTTCCCCCAGATCCTTGCATTCTCGTCAGTACATGACGAGAATGTGAGGACATGAGAAGCCTGTCCAGACTCCGCCGCATGGCGAAAGTGGGGGCCAGCCTCCGCCGCAGCCCGGTGGTGGCCTTGCTCGGCCCTCGCCAATGCGGGAAGAGCACGCTGGGCCGGGCCATCGCGGGCCAGAGCCCAGGGGCCACGTTCTTTGATCTCGAGGATCCACGCGACGTTGCCCGACTGGACGACCCCATGCTGGCGCTGGCCGAGACTTCCGGCCTGGTGGTTCTCGACGAAATCCAGCGACGACCGGAATTGTTCCCGTCACTCCGCGTGCTGGCCGATCGTCGCCCGCTGAGGACGCGCTTTCTGGTCCTGGGCAGCGCCTTGCGCGATCTCCTGCGGCAGTCGTCCGAGTCGCTCGCCGGGCGCATCGAGTACCTGGAAATGGATGGGTTCTCTCTCGATGAAGCGGGGGACCGGCAGTTCGGTCCGCTGTGGGTGCGCGGAGGCTTCCCGAAAAGCCTCCTCGCCCGAACGGAATCCGAGAGCGTCGCCTGGCGCCGCGAGTTTGTCCGCTCGTTTGTCGAACGGGACCTGCCGCAAATCGGATCGAGCGTCAGCGCTTCCACGATCAGCCGCTTCTGGGCGATGCTCGCCCATTACCACGGCCAGATCTGGAACGCCTCCGAGTTCGCCCGCGCTTTTGGGGTGAGTGAAGCGAGCGTGCGCCGCTATGCCGACCTGCTGATCGAAACGTTCGTGGTGCGGAGGCTCTCGCCCTGGAGCGAGAATCTCGGGAAACGTCAGGTGAAGTCGCCGAAGCTCTACATCGCGGACACCGGCATCCTGCACTCGCTGCTTGGAATCGACAGCCGCGCGGGACTCGAGTCCCATCCGAAGGTTGGAGCTTCCTGGGAGGGCTTCGGCATCACCCAGGTTGTGGAGCGCCTGGGCGTGTCCCGGGATGAGTGCTACTTCTGGGCCACCCTGGCGGGGGCGGAACTGGACCTGCTGGTGGTCCGCGGAGAGCGGCGGATGGGGTTCGAGTTCAAGCGGACGGTGGCGCCCCAGGTGACGAAGTCGATGCACATTGCCCTCGCGGATTTGCGGCTCTCATCGCTGGATGTGGTCCATGCCGGTGACCGGACCTTCCCGTTGAGGGAAGGCATGCGCGCGCTTTCGCTTAAGCGGATCCTGACCGACCTCAAGCCCTTGCGCTGAACGCGCGACAGCACGGGAGGCGTCCAGTCCGTGGCCGAGCTGGCGCAGCTGTGGATGGAGACCTTCCCCAAGGGGCCATAGCCACGTCCGCTCCTTGCGGGTTTGGCGCGCTCCTTGCGTCTGGACCTCAGCCCTGCTTCGACTGCCTGGTGCTCGACATCCAACTCGGCGGCATGTCGGGAATCGAACTTCACCGACAACTGAATGCGGCCGGCCCGACTCCGCCCGTCATCTACGTCACCCCCACGACGAGCCCGGGACCCGCGAGGAGGTGAAGGCTGCGGGCTGCGTCGCCTACTTCACTAAGATTGACCCGGGAGAGAGCTTGCTCCAGGCCATTCGTGGCGCCGCGAAAGCGGAGCCCCAATCGTGAAGGATTCCGTGCCATCGTAAGAGGATAACTATGAACCCAGGAAGCAACCAGCCACCAATGAGAAGCGCCGCAACGCGAGCCAGGCAGTCTGCACAAACGCCAGACGAAAGACCAACCATAATCCTCGGCGAGAAGTTCTCCCGCCGCGAGGTGCTCGCGGGCGCCGCCGCCTTCGGGGTCACCCTGGTCCTGCCCGGAGATCTCGCCGCGGCCGCGGATGGGAGGAAGACGTTCACCATCCTCCACACCAACGACATTCATTCGAGCTTCATCGGCATGGGGCCTGCGGCCGACTACTCCCCGTTCACAAAGAACGACGACAAGACCCGGGGCGGCTACGCGCGTCTCGGCGCCTTGATCGCGCAGCGGCGAGAGATGCGAAAGGCCCAGGGCCCGGTGCTGGTGCTCGACGCG
>JANODX010000231.1:0-66441 GCA_031412915.1 Vicinamibacteria bacterium
GGCCACCGTGAGGGGCTGATCGAAGAGATGGATGATGGTCATGGGCCCGACCGCCTCGCCCTTGGCGAAACGCGACGTGTTTTCGAGGGTGTCGATGGCCGCTCCCCAGATCGTGATGCCTTTCTCCCGCATCTTCTTGTAGAAGCCGTCCCACCCGTATCCCGGATCGTTCAGCAGCCGGTGCACGCGCGAGTCGATGAACTTGGCGACCTCGGGACGCGCGTAGACGCGGCCGAATCCGAGCAGCGGGTTGGCCCCCATCTCCGGCGTCTCGCCCGCCTTGGGCATCAGGCCCTCGCCGAGGCAGACCATGATCGCGTGGTTCTCCGGCAGTTTGCGGCTGAAGTGCCACAGCGCCTCGCTCGTGACATAGGCCGAGATGGCGTCGGCATCCTTCTTGACCTGGTTGAGGATGTGCTTGTCGGCCCCCCGACCTTCACCGAAGCGGGCGAAAAGCCGCGTGCCCAGCGCCGTCACCGCCGCGGTCATGGCGAGCGAACGCCGGATTTCCGCGGGAACGAAGTCGAAGGCCTCGTAGCCGCTCTGCGAGCCGGGTCGCCACTCGACCTCGACGTCCTCGAGCCAGAGGTGGAAGCGCAGCAGGATGGAACGCGTGTCGAACGCCCACTGCGCGATCAGGTCCTGCTTGGTCGGTTCGCTCATCGTCGCTCCCTGGTGTTGATGAGCGCCGACGCTATCACTGCCCCTGACCTGCGCGCCTCTTCCGGTACAGATCCCCCCAGGTGCGCAGCGCTTCGATCACGGGAATGGCGGTGCGGCCGAGGTCCGTGATCTCGTAGTCGACTCGCGGGGGAACCACGGGGTGGACGGTCCGTGTGATGAGTGTCGACTGCTCCAGCTCGCGCAGCTGCTCGGTCAGCATCTTGTGAGTCACGCGCTTGAGGTCCCGCTTGAGTTCGTTGTAGCGCCACACCCGATCCTTGAGGCGCCAGAGGATCGGCATCTTCCATTTGCCCCCAAGTGCGTGCAGAGAAAGCTCCACCGGATTGTTGAAGCTCTGGCCGAGGGCCACGAATTCAGGCAAGAGGCACTCTCCTTTCGGTGAGTATCCCACGCAAAAGTTCATACTGTTCAAAGGGCCGGCGCGCGGTTACTCTTCCCGCGGACAAGCTGACCAGAGAGGAAAGACATGAGCCTGCAAGACCCGAACGTCGTCAATCCGAAGGCCCGCAAGCGCGTGGCCATCGTCATCGCCAACCCCGCGGTCTCCACCACCACCGGCTGGCCGGTCGGATTCTGGTGGAGCGAACTGACCCATCCGTATCACGCCTTCGAGGAGAAAGGCTACGAGGTCGAGATCTTCAGCCCCGACGGCGGCAAGTGCGAGGCCGACGGGATGAGCGACCCCAACGACGCCAGCGGGTACTCGGCCTCCGACCTGATCAGTCAGGGCTTCATCCACACCCCGAAGCTCCGCGCCCTGGTGGACAACACCGGCAGGGTGGCCGACCTGGACGTGGCGAAGTTCGACGCGATCGTGGTGGCGGGCGGTCAGGCCCCGATGTTCAGCTTCGCGGGGGCTAAAAGCCTGCACGCGAAGTTCGTCGAGTTCTACACGGCCGGAAAGATCGCCTCCGCTCTGTGCCACGGCGTCGCCATTCTCAAGTACGCGAAATTGTCGAATGGCGAGTCCCTGGCGAAAGGAAAGACGGTCACCGGTTTCGCCAACGTCGAGGAGGACTTCGCCGACAACGCGGTCTGGGGCATGAATCTGCTGCCGCGCGACAAGCACGTGATGCCGTGGCGGATCGAGGACGAATTGAAGAGGCTCGGCGCCAACTACGTGCAGGCGGGCCTCTGGCGAAGTTTCGCGGTCCGTGACGGCAACCTCATCACCGGGCAGCAGAACTTCTCGGGTGCGGAAACCGCGAACCTCATCATCTCGGCCCTGGGGGAATAGCGAAGCATGAAGATCGCGTTCCTGGGGTATGGAAACGTCGGGGCTCCCCTCGCCGATCACCTGCAACGTCTCGGTCACGACGTGACCCTCGCCACCGCCGACCCCGCGGCGGAAAGCGTGCAGAAGGCGCTCGCGAGGAACGCCGGCCTCAAGACCGGTCCCATCGAACCGTCGATCGCGGCGGCCGAGGTGGTGTTCCTGGCCACACCCTTCGGCGCGAACGAGGAGTTGCTGCGTCCCCTCGCGAAGACTCTGAGCGGAAAAATCCTGGTCGACTGCACCAACCCCGTGGGCCCCGGCCTGACCCATGGCCTCGGCAGCGCGCAGTCCGGATCCGAGATGCTGCAGAAGCTCCTGCCCGAGACCCGTGTCGTCAAGGCGTTCTCCATCTATGGCTTCGAGAACTTCGAAGACAGCGCGTACCCGGCCTACACGGTCAAGCCGGTCATGATGTTCTGCGGCAACGATGCGAGTGCCAAGAAGACGGTCTTGGGTCTGATCGAGCAGCTTGGCTTTGAGCCGCTCGACGTGGGCGGCCTGGAGCAGGCCCTGCATCTCGAGCACTTGACCCTGCTCTGGGTTCGGATGGTGCGGATGGACCGCCGGTCGCCCCACATGGTCTGGGCCGTGCTTCGGCGCTGAGGCTCGCCGCGGACGCAGCCGGGCCGGCTTCGACTGAAGGCGAGCAGGGCCCGACCGGGTGGGATCGAGCGGATAGAATCTCGGGATATTCGTTCCCGCGCTTCCCCATCGCGAAAGGTTCACCATGGTCCACACACGTCTGATCACGCTCGTCTCGGTCGCATTCTTGTTCTCCGGTCCCCCGCCCGCGGTCGCCCAGAATGCAACCGCGAAGTCGAAGGTTCCTCTCTACCTAGGCCTCGGGAACTTTTCCCGCAAGGTGACGACCACTTCTCCGGGGGCAAAGGCGTATTTCAATCAGGGCCTGGCCTTCCTCTATGCCTTCAACCACGACGAGGCCATCCGCGCCTTCCGGCGCGCGGGCGAGATCGACCCGAAGTGCGCCATGGCGCAATGGGGCCTGGCTCTCGCGAACGGACCGCACATCAACAACATGGCGGTCCCGCCCGAGCGGGAAAAGGCGGCTTTCGATGCGCTGGCGAAAGCGCGGGCCCTCGGTGGGAGTGCGGTCGAAAAGGTGCTGATCGAGGCCCTCTCGACGCGCTACGCCGATCCGCAACCCGCGGATCGGACCGCTCTCAATCAAGCCTACGCGGGCGCCATGCGCAACGCGTGGAAGACCTACCCGAAAGACGCCGACGTCGGCGCACTCTTCGCCGAATCCCTCGCCAACCTCCGGCCGTGGGATCTCTGGCTTCCGGACGGCGGGCCGCAGCCTGGAACCGAGGAACTGGTATCGACGGTCGAGGCCGTTCTGGCCCTCGACCCGAAGCACCCCTTCGCCAATCACCTGATGATCCACGCGGTCGAGGCCTCACCCCATCCCGAGAGGGCGGACCGCGCGGCCAACGCGCTACGCGATCTTCAGCCCGGCCTCGGGCACATGGTCCACATGCCGTCTCACATCGATATCCGCCGCGGGCGGTGGCAGGAAGGCATTGTCGCCAACGCCAAGGCGATCGGAGCGGACCGGCGCTACGTGGCGAAGGCGCCCGAGCAGGGCTTCTATCGCCTCTACATGTCCCACAATCACCACATGCTCACCTACGCCGCCATGATGACGGGACAAAGTGCTTTGGCCCTCAAGACCATCCGCGAGATGGTGGCGGACATTCCCCTCGACTTCTTCAAAGGCAACCCCTGGGCCGACGGCCTCCTGGCCGCGCCTCTCGAGGTCCTCCTGCGCTTCGGCCGATGGGACGAGATTCTGGGCGCGGCTCAATTCCCGGAATTCACGCCGATCTCGCGATCCCTTCAGCGTTACGCGCGGGCCGTAGCGTTCGTCGCGCAGGAGGACCTCGGGAGTGCGATGAAGGAACAGGACGCCTTCAGGGAAGCGCGGAAGCACGTGACGAAGGAGGCGACGTTCGGCAACAACTCCGGCTCCGATCTTCTCGACGTGGCCGAATACCTGATGAAGGGCGAGATTCTCTTTCGCTCCGGGAAGACCGACGAGGGTCTTTTCGCCCTTCGTGAGGCCGTGGTCCGCGAGGACAAGCTCCGATACGACGAGCCGCCCGACTGGATTCAGCCGGCGCGCCACCCCCTGGGCGCGGCACTCCTCCAGGCCGGACGTCTCGCTGAAGCGGAAGAGGTCTTCCGAGCCGATCTCGCCAAGCTGCCCGGCAACGGCTGGGCTCTTTACGGTCTCGCCCGGTCACTTCGGCTTCAGAAGCGTGAGGCCGAGGCCGCGGTCATCGAGAAGCAATTCGCGACCGCGTGGAAGAGGGCCGACACCAAGATCAAGTCGGCCTGCCTCTGCCTGCCCGGGGTTTGATCGTCCAGGTCATTGGGAACGGCCCGCAGGCCTATCGTGGACTGAAGCGATCTTTCGGGCATTGGTAGAGGGGGCCCGCCGGGCCGCAGAAACAGGCTGGAACGGACCTCTTCTGCCCTTTCGGAATGTTGCCCGTGATGACGGTCGGCCGAACGGCGTCTCGTCCGTTCGCAACGCGGGCCTGGTCTTGTCGCGGCGACGAAGCGGCGTCTCCGTTCTCCCCGCACCCCTGGGTCGGGCGTGAGAGCATTGGACATGATTCTCGGTCAACGAATCGTCGTGGTTCTTCCCGCCTACAACGCCGCCCGGACCCTCAAGGCGACGATCGCCGAGGTTCCTCCAGGCTTTGTCGACGAGTTCATTCTGGTCGACGATGCCAGCCAGGATGAGACCGAAAGCCTGTCCCGGGAACTGGGGCTCACCACGATCCGCCACGAGAAGAACCGCGGGTACGGGGGCAACCAGAAGACCTGTTATACCGCCGCCCTGAAGTCGGGGGCCGACGTGATCGTGATGCTGCACCCGGACTATCAGTACTCGCCGAGGCTCGTTCCCGCCCTGGCCTGGCTCGTGGCGAGCGGCGAGTATCAGGTAGCTCTGGGCTCCCGCATACTGGGCGGCACGGCGCTCCGCGGCGGCATGCCTATCTACAAGTACATCTCCAATCGAGCCCTGACCTTCCTGCAGAATCTGGCCACCGGGGCGAAGCTCTCGGAGTATCACACCGGGTTCCGTGCCTTCTCCCGCGCCAGCCTTGAGGCGGTGTCCTGGCAGGACAATTCCGACGATTTCGTCTTCGACAACCAGATCCTCAGTCAGCTCCTGGCCGAGGGGTTCCGTATCGGCGAGATCTCGTGCCCGACGCGCTACTTCGATGAGGCGTCGTCGATCGGCTTCTCCAGAAGCGTCCGGTATGGCCTGGGCGTGGTGGCAGAGGCGATCCGATTTCGCCGCCGGGTGGCCCGTCGGCGCCTGGGGAAATGATCAGACCGGGCGGGAGATCGGCAGGGCAGACCGAGTCCTTGGGTCACGACTGGCGGCTGGCGACGTAGTCGAGGGCGAATTTCTGCAGCGCCTCACTTGAGAGCCCAATGGCTTTGGCCTCCGCCAAGGAGCGCTCCTCCGTCCACTTGTCGATCACCATCCGCTTGATCAGCCAGAGGGCGGCGACACGATTGCCGGAGCCGCAGTGAATGAAGAGCGGCTGGTTCGCAGGGTCGGCCACGAGCTTCAGGAACTCATCGGCCGCCTTCACGTCCGGGGCTGAGCTCTTGAAGGGCAGGTGAAGGTACCTGAGGCCGATCGCCTCGGCCGCCGCGCGCGATTCACCAATGCTGACTCCTGCCTCGGTCTCCTCCCGCAGGTTCAGCACCGCTTTGTAGCCGAGCTTCGCGATGCCGGGCAGAGCCTTGACCTCGGTCGCTCCGGCGCACCCGATCGTGGCGTCCACTTTGGTGTAGTTGCGCACCCCCTCGATGGGAGTCGCCCCGGACGGCAGAGGTGTCGGAGATGGCGAGGACGTCGCGGGTGACGTCTGGGGAGCGGAGATGGCGAACAGCAGCGCGACGATGAGCAAGGCATGGGTCATGTTTGGATTATCCTCGACCGGACCGCTCACCCCAAGAGATCAGCGTATTCCCCTGCAAGGAGGGTTCATGAAGCCTGTTCTGTATCTGGCCGCCAGCCTGACTCTCACCGCATGCGCGGCGCCTTCAACACCGCCTCCCGACGCGACACGCGCTCCGGCGGCAGCCTCCGCGTACCTGGACTCGTCCGGCCGCGACGACGTCCTCACCGGCGGCGTGAAGCTCATTCCCATTACCACGCCGAAGGGCACGTTCAAGGTCTGGACCAAACGCGCGGGCAACAACCCGAAGATCAAGGTCCTCCTCCTGCATGGCGGGCCGGGAGCGACGCACGAGTACTTCGAGGCCTTCGACAGCTACTTCCCCGCGGCCGGGATCGAGTACTACTACTACGATCAACTCGGCTCGGCCTTCAGCGATCAGCCGAAGGATGCGAGTCTCTGGGATCTCCCGCGTTTCGTCGAAGAGGTCGAGCAGGTCCGGCAGGCTCTTCGCCTCGATTCGAGCAATTTCTACCTGCTCGGTCATTCGTGGGGCGGCATCCTCGCCATGGAGTACGCGCTCAAGTATCAGCAGAACCTCAAGGGCCTGGTCGTCTCCAACATGATGGCCAGCATCCCGGCCTACGTGGAGTATGCCGAGAAGGCGCTGATGCCGGCGATGGACCAGAAGGCGCTGGCCGAGATCAAGCGGATCGAGGCGAAGAAGGACTACGACAATCCGCGGTACATGGAACTCCTCGTTCCCAACTACTACGCGTTCCACATCCTGAGAATGCCGCCCGACCAGTGGCCCGACCCCGTGAATCGCTCCTTCGCCCGCCTCAGTAAGGACGTCTACATCCCCATGCAGGGGCCGAGCGAGATGAGCGCTTCCGGCAAGCTCGAGAAGTGGGACCGCCTGGCCGACCTCGGCAGGATCACTGTGCCCGCGCTGACCATCGGCGGCCAGTACGACACCATGGATCCCAGGCACATGGAGAAGATGTCGACCCTGCTCGGGAAGGGCCGCTACCTCTATTGCGCGAACGGCTCCCACATGTCGATGTACGACGACCAGAAGACGTACTTCGCGGGCCTCATCAAGTTCATCGAGGACGTCGATCAAGGAAAGTTCTGAGGTCGATCGGACCCTGAACTTGCCTGCGCTGAGCTTGCCCGTACTGAGCCCGTCGAAGTGTCGAAGCGTCGAAGGGGGGGACCCTCGTTCGATCGCGTCTGCAAAGAGGGCTTCCCGCGGTCGTCCATTCCGCACTTGCTAACCTTGGTCGTGGTGGCTCATCTCGTCCTGTACGACGGCGTTTGCGGTTTGTGCGATCGCTTCGTCCAGTTTCTGTTGCGGATCGACACGCAGGATCGCCTCCTCTTCGCCGCGCTCCAGGGGCCGGTCGGAACCCGGATCCTGAAAGAGGCCGGACGCATGACAGATCCTCTCTCCACCGTCGTCGTGGTCGCCGACTACCTAACGCCCTCGCAACGCCTGCTCGATCGCAGCGAGGCCGGACTGTTCGTCATCGCCTCGGCGGGCGGTCTCTATCGCACCGTCGCGATCCTCCGGATCTTTCCGAGATCCCTCCGCGATGCCGCCTACGATCTGATCGCACGCGGACGCTACCGGATCTTCGGCCGATTCGACGCCTGCCCCGTTCCCACTCCAAAGACGCGTGCGAAGTTCCTGGACTTCGCAAACCGCGCGCCCGAGCGTTGACCCCCGTCGCGGGCCGGCTCGGCCTGACTCTCACCGGCGGTTCCTGCCGCTGCGCGTTCCAGGCCGGCGTCCTGCAGGCGCTCGACGAGCGAGGCCTTCGCTTCTCGGCAGTCTGCGGAGTCTCATCGGGAGCCTGGAACGCCGCCGCCGTGGCCATAGGATCGATCCATCGTCTTCGCGACATGTGGCTCGGCGCGACCGCATTTCCGGTCTACAGCCTGAGGAACTTCGCCTTCAATCGCACGCCGTTCAACTACCTCCACATGCATCATCACTTCACCCGTCACGCCCTCGACTTCGGCGCGATCCGGCACTCGAAGGTGCTGTGGATGGTCAGTCTGACCCGGGTGCCTGATCTCCGACCGGCCCTCTTCACCAACCGCGATCACCCGGACCAGGACGCCTTCCTCCTGACCCTCGCCACCAACACACTGCCCCCGATCTATCCCTGGCCGGCGCGCATCGGCGGCCGGCTCTACCTCGACGGCGGCTTCACCAACAACGCGCCCTACGAGCCCGTGCTCGCCGAGGGCTGCGAGCGGGTCATAGTCATCGCGAACAACGAAGGCGGCTCCATCTTCAAGAGCGTTCGCGACCGTCGGCACTCGATTCCCGAGGCCCTCCGCGACCGGGTGCGGGTGATTCATCCCTGCCGGCCCATGCCCGTGACTTTCAACGACCTGAACCGCGGGCGCATCGAGGACGCCCTCGATCACGGCTACGAGGTTGGACGGAAGGCGGACATTTGAGCGACCCCCTTCCCGTCACGGACGCGCTCCCCGCACTTCGCGAAGCCCTCGGCCGCGAAAGGATCGTCATCCTCACGGCGCCGCCCGGCGCGGGCAAGAGCACACTCGTCCCCCTCGAGCTGCTCCACGAACCGTGGCTCGCCGGACAGCGCATTTCGATCCTGGAGCCGCGGCGTCTGGCCGCGCGCACGGTCGCTGCGCGCATGTCGTCTCAGATCGGCGAACCTCTGGGCGGAACCGTCGGCTATCGGATCCGGCGCGAATCGCGGGTCTCCGCGGCCACCCGGATCGAGGTGGTGACCGAAGGAATCCTGACCCGGACCCTCCTCTCTCAGCCCGACCTCAGCGGCTGCGGTCTGCTGATCTTCGACGAATTTCACGAGCGATCCATCCACGCGGACCTCGGCCTCGCCCTGGCCCGAAGGGTGCAGACACTGTTCCGGCCGGACCTGAGGATTCTCATCATGAGCGCCACCCTCGACGAGGCGGCGCTGTCGAAGGCACTCGGCGGAGCGCCCGTCGTGTCCAGCGCGGGGCGCTCGTTCCCCGTCGACATCGCGTACGCGTCGGATGACCTGAATCCGGAACGCGACCCTGTCCCGGGCCTAGCTGCGGCGGTCCGGCGCGCGCTGAGGACGACCGAGGGCGACATCCTGACCTTCCTCCCCGGGACATCGGAGATCTCACGCGCGGCCTTAAGCCTCCAGGATCTCGCCGCCTCGGGACTCGACGTCCGCCCTCTCCATGGCGACCTGAACATCGAAGCCCAGCAGGCCGCGATCCTGCCCGGGCCGAACCGCCGCGTGGTTCTGGCCACGAACCTCGCGGAGACGAGTCTCACCATCGAAGGCGTGCGCGTGGTCATCGACAGCGGTCTCGCGCGGGTGTCGCGTTTCGATTCCGGCCTCGGTCTCTCCCGGCTCGACACGGTGAGGATCGCGCGCGACAACGCGGACCAGCGGGCCGGCCGCGCGGGACGCCTCGGTCCGGGGAACGCGTTTCGTCTGTGGACGGAAGCAACTCAGAGGACTCTGGCCGGGTCGCGCATGCCCGAAATCGTGGACGCGGACCTTCTGCCCCTGGCCCTGGACCTCGCCATCTGGGGCGAGGCCGACGCCTCGCTCGCATGGATCACGCCCCCGCAGGCCGGGGCTCTCGGGGAGGCGCGTCGCATTCTCACCGGCCTGGGGGCGTTGATGGGCGAGGCGTCCACCGCGCATGGCCGCGCCATTCACGACCTTGGGGTTCACCCGCGCATCGGGCATCTGCTGATCGAAGGCCGGCGGCTTGGTCTTGGAAGTCTCGCTGCCGACATCGCCGCGCTCCTCGAAGAGCGCGACATTCTTCCGCGCGACGCGGGCGCCGATCTGACCCTGCGCGTGGAGGCGCTGCGCGGCCGGGGTCGATCGTCGTCAACCGGCGGGGGGGTCTCGCGGGTGCGCGATATTGCCCGCGATCATCGATCCCGGCTCAAGCTCGACGTGCGCGGAACGCACGACGCCATCGAGGGCGTGGGGCTCCTCGTGGCTCTCGCCTATCCCGAGCGCGTCGCTCAGCGTCGTCCCGGGTCGACCGATCGCTACCGCCTCGCCACCGGCCGCGGGGCGAAACTCGACATCGAAGACCCGCTCAGCCACGAGGAATGGCTGGCCGTAGCCCACGTCGACGCCCGCGATGCCGAAGGCCGGATCTTCCTCGCCGCCCCCCTCGACATCAGGACAATGGAGCCCGAGACTCGCGACATTGTCGCGTGGGACGAAGGCCGCGGGGCCATCGTGGCGCAGCGCGTAAGACGCATCGGCGAACTGGTGCTCGACGCGAAACCTCTGGCCTCGGTGCCCGACGAAGTCAAGGTGGAGCTGCTGGCGGGGGCGATCCGATCGGAGGGCCTGCTGCCTCAGCTGCTCTCCCTTTCGTCCCGCTCTTATCAGGCGCGCGTGATGTCCCTTCGCGCCTGGGGCCGCACGGACTCTTTCCCCGACGTGTCGGACACGGCACTCCTTTCGTCCCTCGGCACGTGGCTTCTGCCCGGCCTGCTCGCATCGCGATCGAGGGCGGATCTGCTGCGGATCGACGCCACCGCAGCCCTCACCGCGATCCTCGACTGGAATCAGCAGCGCGAACTGAGCACGCTCGCGCCCGCCACCATCGAAGCGCCCACGGGATCGAGGATCCAGCTTCAGTACTTCGAAGACGGTTCCTCACCGGTTCTGGCCGTGCGGCTACAGGAGATCTTCGGCTGGCTCGACACGCCCACCGTGAACGACGGCCGCACCCGGGTGACGCTTCATCTCCTTTCCCCCGGCCGCCGCCCGGTTCAAGTGACCCAGGACCTCCGGAGTTTCTGGACCAGCACGTATCCCGAAGTGAGGAAGGAACTCCGCTCGCGCTACCCGCGACACTCCTGGCCGGCCGATCCTCTGACCGCAGCCCCCATTCGGGGGCCCAAACGACGATCGACCTAGAAGGCCACCATCTTCGCCGCCGGATTCCCGCCGGAAGTCAGGCGCTGGATCGCATCCACAAGCGCCCGCGCCTCGGGCGGAATCGGCTGGCCGGACCTCAAAAGCCTCGTACGCGGATCGATGCCCTGGCCGTACAGCATCCGATTCGCTTTGGTGTCCTGACGGAGCGAGGCGCCTTCGAGGGAAATCCCGGCGAAGATGCCGCGACTCCGCGAGTAAGAGAGTATCTCCGCGCGCATGCGCAGGTCCGTGCCCGCCTCGGCGTTACGCCCGATCGGGCCGGCGGCTATGGAGGCGTCGACCCCGAGCGTGAACTTGCTCTTCAGCAGACTGTTGACGCCCTTCTGGTTCATCACGAGAAGAACGAAGTCGGACGACTGGCCGCCGATCTGGAAGCCGACGCTCCCGCCCTTGAGCGAAATCATGAGCGGCGGTCCCCACGGGCCTTCCCCATTGTCGGTTCGGCACACCGCGGCGCCATAGCCCAGGCGCCCGCCCACACCGATCGCGGCCTTCTTGACCCCCGGGATCACGATCACACACTTCGCCTTTTCCAGGATGTCGCGGGGCGCGCCTTCCTTCAGTCCCGAAAGCTCGACCAGAACCTCGCGGCTCTCGTCGAGTCGTTGGATTTCCTTCACGTCCCCTCCGGCCAGGGGCGCGCCAATGAGCAATCCCACCAGCGCCAGTCCGGCCAGTTTGTTCGTCCGCCTCGTCGTCGTTCCTGTCATGCCTCCACCATACGACGGGTGGCCACCTGGCGTCGCCGCGCCGCCTTTGACAATGTGACGTCCGTAACGTTGGAGAGAAGACCGGTGTTTCTCAAAAGCCCTTGAGCCGAGTCCAGAGAATCGTCTCCCGACTCGAAGGAGTCGGCTGGGGCCAACGAATCCGCGTTGTCACCGTCGCGGCAGGCGGAAGCCCGCCGCGACGGAATGACCTACTGGCAGACTGCGGTGTTGAAACTGAACTGGTAGTTGCAGGTCGCGGCGGACGCAGTGTTGGTCACGACAATCAGGAACTTCGCGCTGCCCGGCACGGTGAAACTGAAGGGCTGGGTGACACTGGACCCCACGTCGCCCACGTATCCCGCCGCCTGGCTCGTGGGGCTGTAGGAACCCAGGTACGCGCTCGCATGGGCGTTGGTGCCGCAGGTTCCCACATCGAAGTTGGCAGTAAGGCAGACCGGCGACCCGCTGGAGTTTGTGAACGTGTGCGTGTTGTAGGCGTAGCTGGTGGCCGCGTTGAGCAGACCTGGAAAGACCTTCGAGGGACACACGCTGGGGATGCCATTCCGGTTGAGGCGACCCAACTGCAGCGGACCCGCGGCGTTGAGCGACGCCGCGACCACGGTGCCGCTGGCCAGAGCCGAGCACTCCGCCTTTGTCCGGAACGCTTCTATGGTAAACGTCCGCTGGGTCAGACCGCCGACGCGGTCGTCCATACGGATAGTGACCGGGTGGCGCCCGGCGGGGAAGCTCTTGTTGAGAAGGCATGACCCGCAATTAATGTTGTCGGATTCGGAGAAGTCCCAGTCCATGGCAAGGCGTGGCGGTGTGGCAAGGGGGGTGTCGGACTTCCACTCCACCCAGAATTCGACCGGGACGTCAGGGTTCACTAGGTAGGTTTCCCCCGGTTCCGCATAGAAGCCGATCGTGCCCTCGGGGCGGACGCGAACCCGGAGGATTTCAATGGGTCCGTTCTTCACGTCGCCGACCGCGGAACTCCCGACCTCGCCACCCATGGGGCTGAAAGCCAGGCCGGAGTGAACCGGCAGGCCCACGTCGTTGGCGAGCACAGCCGTCGGGTCCTGGGCCGCGCTGGGCGAGGTCGGCCGCCCCGAGTCTCCTTGAGAGCAGGACGCAGTGACGAGAGCGACGACGATGAGTCGCCGGGAGAAGCGAGTATCAATGATCATGGGGATCCTTTCGTTGTCCGGGCTTCGGCTGGATGCAGCAAGATGCTACACCCGTCGCGACCGGTTGCAACGGCTGCTTTCTGGAGGTTGCTTTCCCTCGATGGCCTCCGGCCAGAAACGTGTACGGGGTCCCGCACGCATCGCCGTGTGGCGTACTATGTCGTGGATAGAGTTGCGGGCGCCGCCCACCTGATTCCCGGAGGCTACGGTCATCACTAGAGCTTTTCTCTTCGGTCGGGTCGCCCTTGTTTTCCTCGCCTCGCCATTGTGGGCCGAGCCTCCGACGATCTACCATCGTCCGGTCGGATGCGCCCTGGCGGAGAGTTTCCCCCTGCTCGAAGCGCGCTTTGCGCCGGCGGCGGACGTGGCCATCGCCCGGGTTTTGTTCCAGGCGCAGAGCGCAGAATGGTATTCGGTGAAGATGAAGGCCGAAGGGCCGGTTTTCACCGGAGTTCTGCCCAGGCCGAAGAAGAATCTGAAGTCGTTCCGCTATTACATCGAGGTCACGGACAAGGCGCTCGCCACGAATCACACGATTCAGTACGTCATCGCCGTCGTCGACAATCACGGCGCCTGCAAGGGGACACTGCTGGCCGGGCCCCTCGGATCGGCCTCGGTCCTGCTCGAACGGCCGGCGGGGGCGCCCGCGCTCCCCGCGGGCTTCGCGTCGTCGGGGGTGGTGGCCGTCGCGGGTCCTGGTTCGGCCACGCGTGCCGCGGGTTCCGCGCCTGCAAGCGGTGTCGTGAGTGCGACCCCTGCGGCAGGCACGACCGGCGCGGGGGATGCGCCGGCCCCGCCGACTGCAACGGGCAAGACGGGTGCGACGGGTACCCCGGGTACGACCGCTGCGACCGGGAAGACGAGTGCGAGCGCTCGGGCCGCCGGACAAAGAGGAGGCAGAGGGGTCGGCACTACGACGCTCGTCCTTGGCGGCCTTGCGGTTGCGGGTGGAGCGGTAGCAGTAGGCGCGTTCAGGAGAGGAGCCGAGGATTCTGTGTCCACTCCCGGCACTCCCGCCACTCCAACCGGCCCGCCCGCTTTCTGGGACGTGGCCTTCCTTCCCTCGCCTCCTGGCCTCGATGCATCGGTCTGCGCGGGGAGCCCGGCCATGCTCAGTTCACTGCGGGTGGCTCCCGATGCCGCGGGAAATTTCAACACTCTCTGGCCTGTTTCGTCGCCCGTCCTGCGTGCGTTCGGTCAGGCGCTCTCGACAGGCTTTCAAGCGACACTGGCGTGCGTGACCAGCGACCAGAGCGGTTCGATCTCCGCCACCGGCTCGTTCAGCGGATACAGCGGGACCTTCCGGTTCGGCGCCCAACAGGGACAAGTCACAATCACGCGGGGACAATAGCCGGGCCTCGGTTCCTAAGGCGTCTCTGGCCCGGAGTCCGCCCTGGGGAATGGGCTCTTGACGCGAGGAGACCTTCGCTGCCCTTTCGCCGCGGGTCAGGGCAGACGGGCCACGATTTCTTCGCTGACCGCCCAGAGCCTCTGCGCGGTCGCGGCGTCGCTGCCGTCCTCGCGAGGCTCGGCCACATTGCAGTCCGCGAAGTACTTGCCCGAGACCACGGCCGCGCCTGGATGGACGGCCACGTAGCACTGGGTCGCGGCTCCCCGCCCGACGTCCTTCATGGACAGGCTTCCCACCCCGCCGAAGATCGAGCGAACTCCCGAACTCGTGTGCCGGCTCAGGTTGGTGGAGATGACCCCGGGATGCACGGAGTTTGCCGTCTGCTTCGTTCCCTCGAGACGGCGAGCCAATTCCCTGGCGAAGAGAAGGTTGGCGAACTTGGATTGTCCGTAGGCCTTCCACGGCGTGTAGTCGCGATCGCCGGACAGGTTGTCGAACTCGATGCCCCCCGGGGGCGCCCTCATGTGGGCCCGGCTGCTCAGCACCACGACCCGGCCATCGTCGGCCAGCGCATCGAGAAGGCCGGTCACCAGCAGGAAGTGCCCGATGTGGTTGGCGAGGAACTGCATCTCCAGACCGAAGGCCTTCTCGCACCTCGGAAGGGCCATGATGCTGGCGTTACAGATGAGAGCATCGACCTTCGAGCCGTCGAGCGCCGACTTCACCGCCTGGACGGAGCCGCGCACGGAGGTTGGGTCGGAGAGTTCGCACTGGAATCCGCGAGTGCTTCCGGGGAGCGGAGCGAGCGCCGTGGTCGCTCTCTCGGCGGTGCGCGCGGTGCCGAAGATGCGCCCTCCCCGCAGGGCGAGCACGCGGGCCGTTTCGAGGCCGAGTCCTGAATTGCAGCCGGTGACGAGGAACGTCTTCCCGGAAAGCTCAAGGCCGGCCGTCACCTCTTCCGCGGTCGAACCACGACCGAAACCGCTCGGGCCCTTGCGCTTGAGCATCGAGTGGAGCGACATGGGGATTCCTCTGAGAATGTAGACGCGGCCTGCGGCTTAGGGGGGATCAGGTTACCGCGGCGGCTCGATTCCCCCTTGGCAGACGTACTTGATTTCGAGGAACGCATCCATGCCGTGCCTCGATCCTTCGCGCCCGATGCCCGACTCCTTCACGCCGCCGAAGGGCGCCACTTCGGTGGAGATGATTCCGGTATTGATACCGACGATCCCGTACTCCAGAGCCTCGCTGACCCGGAAACCCCGGGCGACATCGCGCGCATAGAAGTAGGCGGCCAGGCCAAACTCGGTGTCGTTCGCCATTCGAATCGCCTCGGCTTCGGTCTTGAATCGGAACAGCGGCGCCACCGGACCAAACGTCTCCTCGCGCGCGAGAAGCATCGACGGCAGGGCGCCCGTGATGACGGTCGGCTCGAAGAACGTGCGGCCGAGGGCATGGCGCTTCCCCCCGGTCAGTATGGCGGCGCCCTGGGCGATCGCGTCCGCGACATGGGCCTCGACTTTACGCACGGCGTTCTCATCGATGAGGGGCCCCTGTTCGACGCCGGCCGTAAGCCCATCCCCGACCACGAGTCGGGACACCCGTTTCGCGAACTTCTCCGCGAAAGCGTCGTAGACGCTCTCCTGAACCAGCACGCGATTCGCGCACACGCAGGTCTGGCCGCTGGCCCGATACTTCGAGGCCAGCAGGCCAAGGACCGCGGCGTCGACGTCCGCGTCGTCGAAGACGATGAAAGGAGCGTTGCCGCCCAGTTCCATCGATACGTTCTTCACCGTGTCGGCGCACTGCTTCATCAGGATCTTCCCGGTCCTGGTCGAGCCGGTGAAGGTCAACTTCCGCACTATCCTGTTCGATGTCATCTCACCGCCGATCGCGACGGCATCGCCGGTGACGACGTTGAAAACACCCTTCGGAATGCCCGCGCGCTCGGCCAGCACCGCGAGGGCCAGGGCGGAGAGCGGGGTCTGGGGCGCGGGCTTCAGGACCATGGTGCAGCCCGCGGCGAGTGCGGGTCCCGTCTTGCGCGTGATCATCGCGGTCGGAAAATTCCAGGGCGTGATCGCAGCGCACACCCCGACCGGTTCGCGCGTGACCTGGATCCGCTTGTCCGTCGTGGTCGCCGGAATCGTCTCGCCATAGACGCGCTTCGCTTCTTCGGCGAACCACTCGATGAACGACGCTCCGTAGGCGATCTCGGCCTTCGCCTCGGCAAGCGGCTTGCCCTGCTCGCTGGTCAGGATGAGGGCGAGATCGCCCTGGTTCGCCATGATGAGGTCGAACCAGCGGCGCAGGAGATTCGAGCGATCCTTCGCGGATCGCTGCCTCCACGCGGGGAAGGCGGCATTCGCGGCTTCGATGGCCCGTCTCGCTTCGGCCACCCCCATGTTGGGCGTCATGGCGATCGACTCGCCGGTGGCGGGGTTGTCGATACTCGTCACCGCGCCGGAATCGGCGCCCACCCACTCACCGCCGATGAATGCCTGCGACCGCAGCAGGGCCCTATCCTTCAAGTCGACCATGCGGTGGATTGTAGATGCGCTTCGGGCGCAGAGATTAGGGGTCTATTCGTCGAAAGACGTCCGGCCCCGGTTCACCTTGCGTCGGGCATCGAGTTTCTTGGCATCGACCCGGCGCGCCTTGGCGGATCGACTGGGCTTCGTGGCCCTTCGCGTCTTGGGGACCACGAACGCCTGTGCTATCAGGGCGCGGACCTTCTCCTTCGCATCTTCGAGATTGCGCCCCTGATCGCGGGACCGCTGGCTGGTGACGAGAAGATGACCGGTGGAGTCCAAACGCGAAGCCGTGAGAGCGAAGAGCCTCTCCCGCGCCGCCTGGTCAAGGCCGATGATCCGCGCCAGGTCCACGCGGAGTTCCACTTTCGACGCGACCTTGTTGACGTTCTGACCGCCCGGACCGGACGCGCGCACGGCCTTCCATTCGATCGCGGAATCCGGGATGACGGGTTGCATCACGATAACCATAACCAATTGAGGTCTGTTCGGGCGCTTCTTCTTCCTGCAGGTGGCGGCTGAACAGAGGGCGCCATCACAGGTCCGACCCGTCAGCGACCGTGGCTTCCTTAAGCGGTCCCTTCGACGAGCTCAGGGACCGTCGCTTCGTTGAGTGGCCCCCTGGACGCTTCGATAGGGCTCAGCGCAGGCAGGCTCAGGGACCGTGGGTTCTGGAGTGGTCCCTTCGACGAGCTCAAGGACCTTGGGTTTCTGGAGTGGTCCCTTCGACGAGCTCAGGGACCTTGGGTTTCTGGAGTTGTCCCTTCGACGGGCTCAGGGACCTTGGGTTTCTGGAGTTGTCCCCTTCGACGAGCTCAGGGACCTTGGGTTTCTGGAGTGGTCCCTTCGACGAGCTCAGGGACCGGGGGAGGCCGCGCCCTAGAAGGCCGGGCCGAGCAGCACCGCGTTCGCGAAGAGGAGCATCGTGCCCTCGGTGTAGGCGCGGTAGTTCGGCTCTTCGGAGAAAGCGATGACGTGCCCCGCCCCCGAGGCCTGGTGAATCAGGAAGGCCTTCTGGGCGAGCGCGCTCTGCGCGTCATCCCACACGAGGCCGGACATCCGCAGCCTGTCCTTCTTCGCGTAGACCCCGACGTTGTCGCCCTTGTCGAGAGCGATGGGGGTGAAGATCCGACGGCTCTCGACCAGAACACCCATCTCGAAGTCGGTGCCCGAAGACATCCAATGCTCAGGGTCGAGCATCATGCGGAGGTAGGAGCCAGGCGTGGCTTCGGGCGCTTCGCGCTCGGGCTGAATGGCCTTCTCGTAGTCGAAGGGCTTCGCCGGATCGGGCTTCGCCTTGTCCTTGTCTTTGTCCTTGTCCGCGTCGGTCGCGGGCGCGTCCTTCTCGGGGGTGCCGTCGCGGTTCTCGGTTCGGGTGTCGATCAGACCGACCTTCTCCTTGGCCGCCCAGCGCGAAGCCTCCGCCAGGGTCACCACCGTGCCGCCCGCGCGCACCCAGTCCTTGAGCCGCTTCACGCCTTCGTCGCCAAGGCTGGTGTAATCACCCGACGGCATCACGACTACGTCATAGTCGTTCAGGTTGGCCCGGCGGAAAGAACCCACCCGCACCGCGGTGGTGCGCACGCCGATGCGGCGTTCCAGGGCGAAACGCGCCCACCCCGCGGACAGGCTGGACGTCGGCGCATCCCACATGAGCAGGACGCGCGGGCTCTTCATGTTCGCCACCTCGCCGCTGCCCAGCGAGATGCCGCCCACATCGACGAACGCGGTGTCGGTTCCCACCGGCGTCACCCCGTGCTTCGAGGCGATGGGGCCGAGCTTGCGGGCCAGGTCCTCGTTCTCCGATGTTCGGAAGATCGCGGTCCCGGTCGGGAACGTGGCGCCGTTGAGCTTGATGATATCGCCGGCCACGCGCACCCGAAGGCCGGCCTGCAGGGCCTCGGCCACGGCGGCCGCGGCATTGAATCCCCAGGGCAGGAGGTAAGCGACCTTGGCCTTGGGCAGGGTGGTCGCGGCCGCGGCCGAAACACTGGTGACGGTCTGCGCTTTCACCGCGAGAGGAACGGCCACGGGCACGCACTCCACATCGAAGGCGATGGGCAGGCTCCACGCGGTCACGTCGTAGATCTGATCGCCCTGACGCTTCTTACGCCGCTCGTCCTGCTTCTTCACGAAGGCGGCGTCCTGGTCGACACTCACCTCGAGCAGGTTGCGGATCAGCCGACCCAAGGGCTGCGCGGCGGAGACGAGATAGGAGCCGGCCGGAATGTTCTGCATTGCGGCCCTGGTCGCTTCGGCGGTCTGCCGCACCTCGATGCCCTGACGCACGAGCAGGCGCGCGAGCCGCTCGGCGCGCGAGGGATCGACACCGGGGACGAGCGCGTATTCCTGCGTGCCCTTCTTCCCCTCTTCCACCGCGGACAGCCGATAGTTCGCGTAGTAGCGCAGGAGCTTCTCGCGGTTTTCGGCCGCAGTGCGCGCGGTCTCCATGGCCGCGGTGAAGTGATGAAGCACGCCATCCTTGAACGTGAGCAGCAGTCCGTCGTCGCGCTTCCAGAAGAGGGAGCGCGCGGAAGCCTGCTCGTAGGTCATTCCGATGGCGCCGTTGAAGATCGGCCAGCTCTCGCCGTAGCCCGGATAGAAGGAGTCGTAGTTTTCGCGGATGAAGTACCCGAAGCCGCGTTCGTCGAACCTCGCCGCGTTGTTCTTTCCAAACACGTCGAACCATTCGCGCTGCTCCCTGGGCACGAAGGGATTGATCGGGTCGGCGGGCGGCGCGAAGTAGTACGTGCCGTTGCCGCCCATCTCGTGGAGGTCGACCGCGACCTGCGGAAAGAACTCCTGATGAACCGCGATGCGGCCGATGGTCTCCGGCTGGGACATCGAGAACCAGTCGCGGTTCATGTCGAAGAGATAGTGGTTGGCCCGGCCGCCCGGCCAGGGCTCGTCGTGCTCGGCCGAGATCGGCTCGGGGTCCGGGACGGCGGCGCGACCCTGGAGGTTCTGGAAGAGAAAACGAGCGCGGCCGTCGGGGTTCTGCATCGGATCGATGACGACCAGGGCGTTCCCGAGAATCGCATCCACGCCCGCGTCGTTCCTCGCGGCGAGGAGGTGATAAGCCTCGGCGAGCGACGCATCGGAGGAGGAGATCTCGTTCCCGTGAACTCCGTGGAGCAACCACACCGAGACCGGAAGCGTCCTGATCAGTTCTTCCCGCTCCGCGGCGGTGGTGGCACGCGGGTCCGCGAGCTTCTTGAGACCCGCCTTCACGGCGTCGAGCCCGGCCATGCGCGCAGGCGACCCGATGACGAAGATCCACAGGGGCCGCCCTTCCCAGGAACGCGCGTACTCGACCAGCCGGGTTCGCTCCGGCGCCGCCGCGGCCAGCGCTTTCAAATACGTCGCCAGGTCCTCGGGCGACGTGATCTCGTCGCCGTGGTCGTAGCCCAGGACCTGCTTGATCGTGGGGATCAACGGATCGTAGACGGTGCTGGGGTCGAGGACGCGCGGCGCGTTGAGGGCGAGCCCAAGGACAAGACTGGCAAGCATCTTTCAGGTATCCCTTTTCGATGGAAACGGCGCTCTAAAGTCTGCAGATTCTATCGGCGTCTCCGCGATGAAGAGGACTCGGGGACACGCCTCACACCCCGCGTTCCCCGAAATCGTGCAGAATTGCCCCGACTCTCGTGAACCCTTTGGACAACCTCCGGCACTTCCTGCGCACGCCCGCTCCGGAGGCGTCCTCCGACTCGCGCTTCCTCGCCCTCACCGAAGGGAGTGCGGCCATGGTTCTGATCGTGGAGGACGACACCATTCGCTACGCGAATCAGGCGGCCCGAAACGGCAGCGGCGAGAGATCTTCCGACCTCGTGGGTTCTCGTTTCTCCGACCTCGCTCACCCCGATGCCCAGGCGGCGCTGAGACAGCGGATGGCGGGGACCACGCCGTCCACGGTCCTTTCGCCCCAGCGGTTCGAGTTGAAACTCGCGGGCCCCCCGGGGCAGGAGCCCTGGGTCGATCTGACTCTGAACCCCATCGAGCACGAAGGTCGCCCGGCCCTGTTGGCCATGGGCTTCGACATCACCGACCGGAAGCTCGCCGAGCGCGCCATGCGGGAGTCCGAGCGCCGGCTTCGGGATCTGATCGAGAACGTGCAGCTCGTATCCGTCCTGCTCGACGCCCGCGGCGAGGTCACCTTCGCCAACGACTATGCCCTGGAACTTCTCGGCCTCCACGAAGAAGACGTCGTGGGTCACGACTGGTTCAACCTGGCCATCCCCTTCGACAAGCGGGACGCGATGCGCGAGACGTTCCTCGACCGGATGAGGACGGCGACGGCGCCGCACGAGGAGTATGAGATCCTCACCGCGCGGAGCGAGCCTCGGGTGGTGTCGTGGAACTCCACCGTCCTGCACGATCCAGCGGGTGCGGTCTGCGGCATGGCTTCGATCGGGGCGGACGTCACGGAACGCCGCCGGGCCGAGACGCGCCTGCTCCACAACGCGCTGCACGATTCCCTGACCAGCCTGCCCAACCGCGTTCTCTTCATGGACCGCCTGCGCACCGCCATGGCCCGGCTCAAGCGAAGACCGGCCCAGATCTTCAGCGTTCTCTTTCTGGACCTGGACCGCTTCAAGGTCATCAACGATTCCCTGGGTCACCTGGCGGGCGACCAGTTCC
Organism: Vicinamibacteria bacterium; assembly: GCA_031412915.1. GTDB lineage: Bacteria > Acidobacteriota > Vicinamibacteria > Fen-336 > JAGNNV01 > JAGNNV01. The sequence continues at coordinate 21,289 of JANODX010000231.1, forward strand.
TGATCCAGGTCGGGCGGGTGCTGCAGTCGACCCTGCGCTCCGAAAACACGGTGGCCCGGCTGGGCGGTGACGAGTTCGCGATTCTCCTCGAAGACCTCGCCCGCAAAGAAGACGCGACCCTGGTGGCGGGTCGGATCGCCACCGCCCTTCAAGCCCCCATCCGGATCAACAGCCAGGACCTCTTCGCCACCGTCTCGATCGGCATCGCCTACAGCAGCGCCCACTACGAAAGCGCCGAGGACCTCCTGCGCGACGCCGACACCGCGATGTACCAGGCCAAGACCGCGGGCAAGGCGCGGTTCCAGGTCTTCGACGAATCGATGCACCGAAGGGCGGTGGGCCTGCTCAAGCTCGAGCACTCCCTGAGACGGGCGATCGCACGCTCGGAGTTCGTGCTTCACTATCAGCCGATCATCGCGCTCCTGGACGACCGAACCTCGGGCTTCGAGGCCCTGGTGCGTTGGAATCATCCCGAGCGCGGGATCGTGGGCCCCTACGAGTTCATCCCCCTGGCCGAGGAGACCGGACTCATCTTCGGACTGGGCCGCTGGACCCTGCTCGAGGCCTGCCGGTGGCTGACCACCGGGTCGGCGGCGCTCCCCGACCACCTGACCGTGAACGTGAATCTCTCGGGGCGCCAGTTCTCGCAGGGCGACCTGATCGAGCAGGTGGAAACGGTCCTGTCCGAGACCGGCCTCTCCGCGGACCGGCTGAAACTGGAGATCACCGAGAGCGTGATCATGGAGAACCCGGAAATGGCGGTCGACCTGCTGAGAAAGCTCGAGGCCCTGGGCACCCACGTGTGCATCGATGACTTCGGGACCGGCTACTCGTCGCTCAGCTACCTGCTGCGCTTCCCCGCGGACACCTTGAAGATCGACCGGTCCTTCGTGAACGCCCTCGGAAAGGGCGGCCGCGAAAGGGACATCGTGGGCGCCATCGTGTCCCTGGGCAAGAGCCTCGACATGGATGTGGTGGCGGAGGGCGTCGAGACCGAGGAACAGCGCGAAATCCTGCGCAACCTCGGTTGCGGATACGGGCAGGGTTACCTCTTCTCGCGCCCCCTCGACGAAGAGGCGGCACGCGCTTTCGTGGTCTAGAAGCCCGTGGGTTAGAAACCGGTCCGCAGAGTCAACACGAACTCTTTCATGGGGAGATTGGGCAGGCTGGCGGTTCGGAAGACCTGATGGAACGTGTACTCGGCGGTCAGGTCCACGTTTCGGACCAGGCCGAAGCGGAGGCCGAAGTCGTACTTCTTCCAGGGCCAGACGACCGAGAGTCTCGGATAGTTGATCGGAGCGGTGAACCGGTTCTCGATCCATGAATAACGGAAAGTGGGCTGAATCCAGTTTCCGACCGGCGACTCGCCCACCAGGAAGAGGCCGGAGAGACGAATGATCCAGGCGACTTCGGCCTCCAGGCCGTAACGGCTGGCCCCCGCGAGATCCTGGTCCACCCACTGCCCGAAAAATCTCAAGCCCCCTGTTTTGGCCTGAAGGTTTACGCCCCACTCGCGCCTCTGGTCGCCCTCGCCAGGAAGGGGATGTTCCTCGTCGCGGAGCAGATTCAACTCGCCCGCCCAGGTCGACCCCTTGAATCGCGCGGTCTCGGCCAGACGACGCTCGAAGTACCAGTAGAGGATGTCGGCACCCGCTTTGTCGCCGCCGCCCCAATGGGCGCCCAGGCCAAAGCCCTTCTCGATGTGGCCGGTGAGGTTGACCTCCGAAACCTTGGCGTCGTAGAGGATGGGAAATCCGACGTCATAAGTCGCGTCGGGCTCCGCTGGTCCATCGGAGAGGTTGTCACCCGCGAGCACATTCGTGTCGCGGACGAACAGAGGGTTCCCCGACCCCACCATGGCCCGCGCATAGACGTGGTTGCCGAACGAAGCCCCGATCTCGAGCTGAGGCTGTTCGAACCTCCCGACCGCGGTCCCCCAAAGACCGTACGTTTCCAGCCGGCGCGTGGTCTGTTTGCTGAAACGCGGGGCCATTCCGAAGAGCAGGTAGGCATCCGAACCCTTGGTTCCACTCAGCAGCTCCGGTTTGTCGCCAAACCGGACGAAGGCCTGGCGCACGAACACCTTGTCGTCCGTCGACGTGGGATTCCGGTTGTATTGGTCCAGGAAACGAACTTCGAACTTCGCGAAGACGCCCGGCGTGAGTTCGCCCTCGCCGGTCAAGGCCAGATGCTGAATCTCGATGGAACTTCCCGGGTCGGGCGTGCGCATGAGGCCGACCACCCGGAACGACTGCGACAGGATCGCCGACTCCTGCGCCTGGGACCAGCGGTAGCCGGCTTTGACTTCTCCTCCGAAACGGAAGCCCGGGGCCTCTTCCGTCACCGGGGGTGGCGACACCTCTTCCTGAGCCGCAACTCGCCCGGTCAGGAGGAGGGCGAGAAACGCCTGGGAAGTTCTCATCGAAAGAATTCTAGGGCCTCTAGACCCGGACCCGCATGAGCCAGCGATCAAGGTCCACCGCACTCGCCGGACGTTGCGCCCGATGCTTCGAGAGGCAGGCCAGGATGACCTCGGCCAGGACGGCGGGCATTTCCGGGCGGAGGGTGCGAGGATCCGCCGCCGCTTCGTTCAGGTGCGCCTGCAGTAAGTCCGTGACGTTCCGGCCCCGGAACGGGCACTGGCCGGTGAACAACTCGTACATCAGCACTCCCGCGGAATAGATGTCGCTGCGCTCGTCCACGTCGGCGCCCTTCACCTGCTCGGGGCTCATGTACAGCGGCGTGCCGATCACCGAGACGCCGGCTTGAGCCTGGTTGGACCGCGTCCGCGCCACCCCGAAGTCCATGAGCTTCGCCACCCCGCTCCCCATCACCATCACGTTCTGCGGCTTGAGATCGCCGTGGACTATCCCCGCCTTGTGCACCGCGGCGAGACCCCGGCACACCTGTTTGGCGATCTGCAGTGCGGGGGTGAGTTGAAGTCCGCCCCGGGCATCGATGACTTCGCGGAGGGTGGTGCCGGGGACGTACTCCATGGTCAGGAAGCGCGCTCCGCCGCTCTCTCCGAAGTCGAAAGCGCGAACCACGTTTGGATGCGTGATGGCTCGGGCGAGTTTGATCTCCTGACGCAACCGGTCCACCTGAGCGGTGTCGCCATCGGCTGTGCCCTTGAGGACCTTCAGCGCGATTTCCTCGTCCAGCTCGAGATCCCGGGCTCGAAACACCACACCCATCCCGCCCTTGCCCAGTTCCGAGAGAAGTTCATAACGGCCGGCGAACAGTTGACCCACCTGGTCGCGCTCGTCCGAGTTGCGGCCGCCCGGGGTGGCTCCCCGGAAAGTGATGTCACCCGGCCTTCTTTGCAGGTTCGCGACCAGAGCCTCGAGCTGGGTCTTTTCCTTGAGCTCGCCCACCATGGCCTCGAAGGCCCGGGCGAGCGCCCCTACTTCTCCGCCCGCGGCAGGTAGCGAGACGTCGAGATCGCCGCGTGCGATCTTGCGCGCCCCCTCCGCGAGTTTGTGAATCGGTCCGGCGAGGCTCTGGGCCATGACGAAGGAGAGGGGCGCCGACAGAAGCAGGGCGACGGCTCCGACGATGAGCAGACTGCGCCTGATCTCCAGGAACGGCGCCATCTCGACATCCTTGGACCGGCCCACCACCAGCGCTCCGATGACTTCACTGCGCCCCGAGCGAATCGGCAGTGCGGTGGCCATGAACACTTCGCTTACCACTTTGAGCTCGACCGGCGACGACTGAGCCTCCGTGTCGAAGACCTGCGCAACCGCCCGGCGCATGGCCTCGGGCATGGGTCCGCTGAATTTCGGAGTCGCGGACAGGATTTCCAGCTGAAAGGGCTCGCCTCGCGGAGCGACATTGCCGACAAACGCCACTTCGCCGGCGGTTAAAAGGGCGAGCTCTTTCGCCCGGTCCGCCGAGACCTCGTAGGCCGCGGCCAGGACGCCGTTCAGCCGCAACTCGGCGTCCCGCCCCTGAGTCACCGGCGCAGAGGCCACGAGCGAGAGGACTCGATCGCGGGACACCTCGAGAATGAAGGCCGAGCTGCCCGTCTTCGTTTCGCGAGGAACGTCGACCCAGCTGATCCCCGAGAAATCGCGGCCCGTCTCCTCCCCCGCCTCCCGATCGCTGCGCGCGAGAAGCGCGCCCGCGGCGTCGAAAAGGTAAACCGTGCGAGCGCCCAGGACCTTCGCAAAACCCTGGGCCGAATCGTGAAACGTCTCGGGATGTTCCCGGACCTCGGCCATCAGAGCCTTGCTTCCCGCCTCTTCGGCGAGTGACCTCACCGCCCGTTCGCGCGCGCTCGCCTGGGTCGAGCGGTAGCCCTCGAAGATCGCCGGCACCGCGTTCAGATTGCTGCGGATCTTCTGATCTGCCACCTTCTGGGACTTCTGGGTCAGGAAACCGATCGCGGTTCCGATCGTGAACACCAGGAGAAGCACGGACCCCAGAAAGAGCCGAGTGCGCAGAGCGAGACCGCGAGGAACGTCATCGGCGATGGCGCGGAACACCGGCGCCGACCCGGGCGAGCCCCCGGAACGCGGCCCCCCTATGAGACTCGGCGGTTCCGAGTCAATACCGGTCGGCATCGTTCTTCGCTTTCGGGTAGGCCTTGCCGTGCTTGTTGGTGTGGGCCACCCGCCGATATGTGGTCGCGTCCAGGGCCGGACTCCACTCGGTGGTCCGGCCCGCTTCCAGGACGAGGGGGACCACTTGTTCTCCCGCCACGTCGCTCCAGATATGAACCTCGTGGCGTCCGGCCGGAATCCCCTGGATGCGATACGAGCCGTCGCTGCTCACCAGCGAAAACGCGTTTCCGTCCATCACCACCACCGACGCGGCCATGTCGGGATGGATGTTGCAGTAGACACGGACGACCCCCGGATTCTTGAGAACGATGTCCCGGGAAGCGCCCTTGCGATAGAGGCCCATGTCGAACGTGTTCCCCGGGCTGAGGCTGAAGGCGTTGTGATAGATCGAGTCCAGGTTTGGGAATGTCACCTTCGATCCCCTGGGCACGGCCAGAATCCGGGGCTCGAAACGCTTGTCCTTCGAGGTGACCGAGTAGGCCGGCGTGCTGGAGGCCGCGATATTGAGGCCGGGGATCCAGATCACGGAACCACCCGGATCGATCTCGACCTTGGGAGGGAGAATGAGGGTCACCCGACCGGCCAGGGTCGCCGCCCCTCCCTGAACGGCGGGAGCGAGCGACGACGCGAACATCGACATCCAGATGGCGAGGAGGATTCCGGGGACGTGTCCTCGCAAGGTCCGCCTCATGCCCGGGAGGTTCCCTCTACGCTCGCCCAAAGCCGGCATGGTCCGATCCTAGCCGACTGGCGAAAATTCACATCTCGTAGAGGTGCGGATCGTGAGCGGCCGGCCGCCGCGGAATCCGCCGCTCCGTGGATTTCTTCGCGGTCTCGCCCGCGAAGGGATCGGCTTCGAGCAGATCGCCCATGTCCTCTTCGATCTTCTCCGGATCCTCGCCCGACTCCATGCGTTTGAGCGCCTCCTGCATCCCGCCCCCAAGCGGCATGCCGGTGGCGTCGAAGAGTTTCCGCATCACGTTCGCGGCCTGGCGCGGGTCGTTTTCGTCGATGCCGTCGGCCTCGGAGGCGAGGGACTCCATCGCCGACTCGAGCTGAGACTCATCCAGGTTGGCGAAAGGATCCGCCATGTCGCCGCCCGCCCCCGGAGCGCCCTCGCCCGCCTTGGGCTCGGGGCGATTGCGCGACACCGCGAACGTGGACGGCTTGCGCGCAATGGTCTTCCCGCACTTCGGACACGAAGGCGTCGCCTCGGTGTCGATGCGCTTCGAAAGGAAATTGAAGACGGTGTGACAGGAGGAACAGTAGAACTCGTAGATCGGCATGGTGGACAGAGCGATTCTGCACGGAACGGGTGGTTCGGCGAAAGGAAGTGTTCGCCCCCGCCGTCTGGCCCGCCCGGTGCCAGAACCAAGCGAGGCCCCTGAGCTTGCCGAAGGGCGGTCCCTGACAACGCCGGTCCCTGAGCCTGCCGAAGCGTCGATAGCAGGGTCCCTGAGCCTGCCCGCACTGAGCTCGTCGAAGTGTCGAAGGGACCATCGATGGCAGGGTCCCCGAGCTCGTCGAAGGGACCATCGATACCAGGGTCCCTGAGCTCGTCGAAGGGACCATCGATACCAGGGTCCCCGAGCTCGTCGAAGGGACCATCGATACCAGGGTCCCTGAGCTCGTCGAAGGGACCATCGATACCAGGGTCCCTGAGCTCGTCGAAGGGACCATCGATACCAGGGTCCCTGAGCTCGTCGAAGGGACCATCGATGACTGGGAAGTGGAGCGACACGGACCCGAAAGAGCCAACCGCATCGAGGAGTTGCCGCTGTATCGCGCCCGACCTTGCGAGGCGAGTCACGTCCCGGGGACGTGACGTTTGGGAGAAACGCTCCTGCGAGACCGGGTAGTGGTGGCCCGCGGGCCCAGGGAGCGAGTGGGGTTGCTGCGTCGGGGACGGCGGATGCGTCACACTGGGACGCACCTCGATGGAGTCGTGTGTTCCTTGCCCGCCTCGGATCGGCGAATGGGACGCATCTTGATGGAGTGACTCGCCTCTACGCCCCGGCGCATGCAACCCACTCGCTCCCTGGTCCCGCTCCGTCTCTCTTCCAATGACCGATTCCGAGAATCGCGTGAAATGGGGCGTTTGCAGCGTCTTTCTCAACAGCGAAGGCCGAGGCGGCCTCGCTGAACGCAGTGGGGCGCAGGCATCCTCTAGGTCAACTCTCGGGCGGCCAGCCCTTCACGCCTCGATCCTCGGAAAGGAATCGAGCTATGATCCTTACCATAGGTAAGGACATGCACACCGCGACCATGACCAGCAAGGGGCAGATGACCCTTCCCAAGCCGATCCGCGAGCGGCTGCGCGTCGGCGCCGGCGACCAGGTTGATTTCGTGATCAACGACCGGGGAGAGATCGTGGTTCGGGCGGCCACCGGCGACGTGAAGGAGTTGAAGGGGCTGCTTCGGGCGGGCCGGGCCGGCAAGACCACCATCCGCGTCGAGGACATGAATGCCGCCATCCTGAAAGCCCACGCGGGGAAGCGGTGAAGGGCCTCGACACCAACGTTCTCGTGCGCTACCTCACCCAGGACCACCTCACCCAGGGCCGGGCCGTCGATTCGCTGGTGGCGGAGGCGCTCTCCGAGGACGAGCGCCTCCATGTGGACGACATCGTTCTGTGCGAACTGGTCTGGGTGCTGCGAGGCGCGTATCGGACCGAGAAGCCGGCGATCGTGTCGGCCCTCGAAAAGATCTCCACGACCGGGCTCTTCTCGTTCGAAGACCGCGAGGTCCTCAGGCAGGCCGTTTCGGACTATCGCAGCGGGACCGGCGACTTCGCCGACTACCTGATCGGTCGCAGGAACCGCCGGACCGGGTGCGAAACCACGGTGACCTTCGACCGTGCCCTCAAGGGCTCGCCCGCCTTCACGGTTCTCTGAGGACGAGGCGGAGGACAAAGGGTCTTCGCGGCCCACGGAGTTAACCTGTGCCCGCCGGGCCGAAGGGCCGGCAGGGTAGGCGCGCCCCTCGGCCGCAACTGTGATGGCGACCTCGATGCAGTCGGTCCCCTGACGGGTCGGGCTCCCTCGTAAGCATCGGCGGTCCCTTCGGCACTTCGACGCTTCGACACTTCGACAAGCTCAGTGCGAGCAGGCTCAGCGCAGGCAAGCTCAGTGCGCGCAAGCTCAGGGACCGTCGCTTCGACGCTTCGACGCTTCGACGCTTCGACAGGCTCAGCGCAGGCAGGCTCAGGGACCGACCTTGACGCATCGCGCGCCGTGTTGCGGGCGGAGGACGAGGGGCCTCGCTGAACGGAGTGGGGCGGCGCGAAGCCGGCCCCTGGGGCCCAGGGCTCCTTTGAGGCAACGCGGGGCGGCATGCCCCGCTCCGATCATTATGGACGAAGTTGCGCCCCACGGAGGTGAGGCGAGGACACGCCCCTCGGCCGCAGCTTCGTCATCCTTCGCGCGCCGTCGACGTCATCGGCGGTCCCTTCGACGAGCTCAGGGACCGTTGTTGACGCTCCGTTGCAGCCATCGTTGGTCCCTTCGACACTTCGACGCTTCGACACTTCGACAGGCTCAGTGCAAGCAAGCTCAGTGCAGGCAGGCTCAGGGACCGCCCTTCGACCAGCTCAGGGACCGCCCTTCGACCAGCTCAGGGACCGCCCTTGACGTTCAGTAGATCGACAGGCCGAGGGCGCGGCGCCAAATCGTCTGGTGCCTGGCTTCGTCGACGACGATGAAGCCGGCCGAGAGCAGGTAGTCGTTGGTGCGGATCTGACCGATCAGCCGCAGGTAGGCCGACTCCGCCGCCGCCTCGATGGACAGCAGTCGGCGCACCACCGCGTCGCCTGCGGTCGCTTCGCGGATCGGATCCACCTTGTGCGGCCCCGCCGCATCGACTCCCCGCTCGCGCAGGATCTCGACCTGAGTGTCGCGATGGCCTTCGTGCGCGCCCTTGAATTCGACCGCGTAGTCGCGCAGTCCGCCGGGCACGAGGTCGCGGGAGAGAGCGTCCGCGTAGAGGCCGATCGCCTCATGCTCGAGGCCCAGGGCCGCGTTCAGGATCGCAATGTCGGTCTCCTCGTTCTTCGCCAGGGCCTCTACCCGGCCTTCGAGAAATCCGAGGACCGCGATCGACGCCCCGGCCCGCAGAGCGGCCCTTCGAATGAACTCACGCCGCGGACCAAGGATCCCGCCGCGCTCGGGCACGGCCCTGATCCTCACGCCGTCTCCGATTCGACCCACAGGTCGATCACGGTTCGAAGTTTCGAGACTTCCACCATGTCCACGGCGAGGCGGGCCACCGCCGTCGCGTCGCCGAAGACAGGCAGGCTCTCCGCATACGCGATCATCAGATCGTCGAGGGATTGACGCAGGCCGGCAAGATCGGGGTCGATCCCTTCGGGCGGCAAGGCCGGATCGACGCTTCTCGGCAGGGCGAATCGGCGTCGCATGTCGCCGCGAGTGTCTGCGTGCTTCCGAAGTGCGGTTAGAAAACGAGAAACCAGCAGATCGGCCTCCGCGCGCGACCCGCGCACGGCCTCGAGCCGTAAAACACTAACTGCGGCAAGACGATCGAGTTCGTCAAGAGACTCCCGTCTGGTCGCGTAGTCCCGGGCAAGGGCGAATCGGGGCAAGGCGGAAATCGTGGTTACACCGGCGGCCAGCGCCGCCCCTCGGGAGAGCAGATCGCGCCGCGTCGCCCCGTGGTCCGCCGTCATCAGAAGTGAATCCCGATTCCGGCACTCACGAGCTGCATGGAGGCATTCGGTCCCGAGAGCCTGGTGAAACGGTAGTCAGCCTGGAGCGAAAAACCGGGGCTCAGTCGATACTCGAAGCCCACGCCCGCATGACCCGCCACTTCGATGTTGCCCTGACCGGTGGGACGGCCGAGGGCTTCGAGTTCCTTCGACTGGGCCACCAGGCCGGCGATCAGGTCCGCGTCGAAGGGCGAGGTTCCGGTGAACAGTGCGCTCTCGTCCGACTCCGGGACTTCCTTGGTGATGACCACCGCGGCGCCTAAGCCTGCCACCAGATAAGGCCGGAACCGGCCGAAGGAGTGAATGGCGTATTTGAACCCCACGGGCTCCACGAGGAGGATCGAGCCCTCCGAACGGACGACCCGCCGATAGGGAAAGGGTCCGACATCGCCGCGCCCCGTGGCGGCCAGGTTCGCCACGAAGGCGATCGGATTGGTGATCGTGATCGGATCGCTCGTGCTGCGTGTGAAGCGTATGCAGATCTCGTACGACAACACGCCGCCCCCCAGCTTCTTCAGGGGAAGATTGATGAAGCCGGCGCCCTGCCCTCCGGAACCGAGGGAGTAGGGGTTTTCGGACCACCCGAAATGAGCCCCCACCTCCGCGCCGATGCGGCCGATCGCGGGAAGAAGCTCCAGCGGATCTCCGGCCCCGGGCTTACCCGGGGCGGGGGGCGGGGTCGCCGCATCCTGCGCGCGAGCCTCCTGGGCCAACGGCCCGGACGCCAGCGCCATGGCGAAGATGAGCGACCGGAAGAGGCTCGGACGATTGCGGAACATTGCGGTTCGACACATTCTACGGGCCGACCGGAGAGAATGGACTCCGCCATGGTCACAACCCCCCCGCCCACCCTTCCCGATCGAATCGCAAGCTGGGTCCGCTCGGCGGGGGGCGATCACGCCGTTCTTCTCATCACCGTGGACGCCTACCTCCGGCCTCACCCCATCATGCTTGCCCGCGACGAGGTCGTCGTGGTTTCCCCAAGCCACCTCCGCGTGGCCATCGGCCTCAAGACCCAGTCCGCGGAGAATCTTCGAATGCGCTCATCCTCGACCCTGGCGATCTACGGCGAAGGCCTCGCCTGCGTCATCAAGACCCGAACCGTCCAAGGCCCCCGATCGATTCTGGCTGCAACCGTCGCCTACGACCTCGCGGTGGAGGACGTACGGCTCGACGTGCCCGGCGCCGCCGAAGACTCGGCCCGACTCGTCACCGGACTCCGTTTCGAAGGCCGCGGCGAACGGAACGATATTCGAGCGGCACTCGAAGCTCTCGACTTCTGAGTCTTCGCTTCAACCGGCGACCGGCGTTCTGGCAACGGCGAGGCCGCGGAAACGCTGATGCATCGCACACAGCCTTGCAAGCGGAGGCCGAGGGGCCTCGCTGAACGGAGGGGGGCGGCGCGAAGCCGGCCCTTGGGGCCCAGGCATCCTCTGAGTCAAGGCGGGGCGGCCAGCCCTGCTTCATTCATTGATGGACGCAGTTGCGCCCCACGTAGGTGAGGCGAGGACCAGCCCCTCGGCCGCAGCTTCACAACGCAACGCGCTCGTTCGGTGGCCCCTTCGACGCTTCGACACTTCGACAGGCTCAGTGCAAGCAAGCTCAGTGCAGGCGCTTCGACACTTCGACGCTTCGACAAGCTCAGCGACCGGCCTGGTCAGGGACCACCCTTCGACAAGCTCAGGGACCAGCCTTGGACAAGCTCCGCGCACGCAGGCTCAGCGCAGGCAAGCTCAGGGACCGTGCTTCACGCGCCGTCTTGCGAGCGGAGGCCGAGGGGCCTCGCCGAACGGAGGGGGGCGGCGCGAAGCCGGCCCTTGGGGCCCAGGCATCCTCTAAGTCAACGCGGGGCGGCATGCCCCGCTCCGATCATTGACGGACGAAGTTGCGCCCTACGGAGGTGAGGCGAGGACCAGCCCCTCGGCCGCAGCTTCACCAGGCTTCGCGCTCGTTCGGTGGTCCCTTCGACGCTTCGACGCTTCGACACTTCGACGGGCTCAGTGCGGGCAGGCTCAGCGCAGGCAAGCTCAGTGCGGGCCAGCTCAGGGACCGTCCTTCGACAAGCTCAGGGACCGCCCTTCGACAAGCTCAGGGACCGCCCTTCGACAAGCTCAGGGACCGTCCTTCGACAAGCTCAGGGACCGGCTTCGGCTACGAGCGCGGACGCGTCGAACGGGATCGACCGGACTTGCGCACCGGCGGCGGTTCGGGTGCGGCCGTCGGCCGCGGTGTGCGCCTCGCCGCGGAGACCTTGCGCGCAACGTCCGGCTTCGCCATTCGCTTCAGGACATCGGTCAGGGCGAGGTTGACCTGGCGGCGATCCATGTCCACTTTGACGAGTTGAACCTCGACGCGATCGCCGAGCTTGTACGTGCGTTTCGTCCGCTCGCCCCGAAGGGCATGATCGGTATCACGAAAGATGTAGTAGTCGTCGGCCATGGTGGTGATGTGGACGAGACCCTCGACGAAGATATCGGCGAGTTGCACGAACAGACCGAAGGGCATGACACTCGAAATAACGCCGGGGAACGTCTCGCCCACCCGAAGGGACATGAAGCGCGCCTTCTTCCAGTCGATGAGGTCGCGCTCGGCGTCCGCGGCCTTGCGCTCGGTCTCGCCGAGGTGCATCGCCATCTCCTCGAGCGGCCAGGTGACCTGCGCCGGATCCTTCCCATGGCGAAGCGCCCGAAGGGCGCGATGGGCCACCAGGTCCGGATAGCGACGGATTGGACTCGTGAAATGGAGATAGTTCTCGCTGGCCAGCCCGAAATGACCGAGATTCTCAGGGCAGTAGCGCGCGAGTCTCTGGGTTCGAAGCATCAAATAGGTGAGGAGCCGCTCTTCCGGACGGCCTTCGACCTGGCGGAGAATCCGCTGGAAGTCCTTCCCCTGTGGGCGTTCTAGGTCGGCTTCGACGGTGTACCCGAACGTGCGCACCAGCTCGAGATACTCCTCGAGACGGTCGGGGTCGGGCGATTCGTGAATGCGATAGAGGGTGGCCACGTTCTTCTCGGACAGGGCCTTCGCCACCGCTTCGTTCGCGATCAGCATGAACTCCTCGATCATGCGCATGGCGAAGAGCCTCGGGTTCGAGGTGATGTTCTCCACCACGCCGAGGGGGTCGAGCTGAAGCTCGGGCTCCGGGAGGTCGAAGTCGAGTGAGCCGCGGTCCTTGCGGGCCTGGTTGAGGACGCGCGCGAGTTCGGCGGAGAGCTCCACCGTCTCCACCGCCAGCGGGAACCGGGCCCGGGCCGCGGGGTCGCCATCGAGGATGGCCTGGGCGTCCTTGTATGCGAGCTTGCCCGCGGACTTGATCACACCGTCATGGAACCGCGCATCCACCACCTGGCCGCGGTGATCGATCTCCATGACCGCGGTCTGGGTGAGACGGTTCTCTCCTTCAACGAGGCTGCAGATCCGGCTCGAAAGAGCGTGCGGCAGCATCGGAACGACGAAGCCGGGGAAGTAGACGGAGTTGCCGCGCTCGTAGGCGCAGGCGTCGAGGGCCGAGCCTTCGCGGACGTAGTGCGCGACGTCCGCGATGTGCACGGCGAGGACGTAGTTGCCGTTCGAGTGCCGGGCGATGCTGATGGCGTCGTCATGGTCCTTCGCGGTCTCCGGATCGATGGTGATCGTGGTCCAGGGGCGGAAGTCGGATCTCTTCGCGATCTCGTTCTCCGGCACCGACGCGGCTGCGGCCTCGGTCTCCTTCACCACGTCCGCCGGGAACTCGGCGGTGAACTCGTACTGGGCCAGGATCACCTTGAGATCCACGCCGGAATCGTCCATCCGGCCCAGCCGTTCGATGACTTCGCCGGCCGCGGCCCGCGTCGCCGTGGCGGTGCGGGTGATCTTCAGGACCACCATGTCGCCCGACTCCACCTTCATGGCCTCGCGGGCGGATTGAGCCTGGACGTTCTGGAACAGACGCCGGTCGAAAGGAACAACGTGGGCGTGACCGCGAGACACTTCGTAGCGGCCCACCACACGCTTCACCGCGTGCTCGACCACCTTCACCACCTCACCGGAGAAGCCCTTGTCCGTCTTCCCGACCACTCGCGCCATGACGGTGTCGCCGTGGAACGCGCCGTGGAGGAGAGCGAGGTCGACCTTGAGGGTGGGATGGGGCGGAGAGTCGGGGCTCCCCGGGAGCGGATTCACGAAGGCGAACCCCGCGGGATGGCCGACCACGCGGCCTAGAAACGCATCGGAACTGACGGTTCTTTTCATGGATCTTTCTTAGTGTGCGATCTGCGAGGACCGCCCGGCGGAGTCCCGGGGGCCTGGGGGGCTGAGCACGGCAACGATAGGCGTCTGCGGCCCCCCAACTCAGGATGAAGCGAAGGCCGGATTCACTCCGGCCGAAGCGACGGGGGCTTGGGGGGCTGAGCACGGCAATGATAGGCGTCTGCGGCCCCCCATCTCAGGATGGAGCGAAGGCGGGATTCACTCCCGCCCGGAGCGACCGGGGGTTTGGGGAGCGGGGCCGTTCACCGCCTCCCAACTCTTGAACAAGCAAGCATGCCGGAGGTGGGGGTCGAACCCACACTCGCCGAAGCGAACACGGCCCTGAACCGTGCGCGTCTGCCAATTCCGCCACTCCGGCGCGCTGGACGAGAAGGCAGGGAGATTATCACGGCGCCCACGACGCAGGGGCCTCGGGCGGAGGCTTCCGAATTCTCTACCCCGCCGCCACGAGAACCCGAACCACCGTCGCGTCGGTGCTCAAACCCGCGGAGCGAGCGAGCAACGCGATTTTCGGCGGAAGATCGAGCCGCAGCCTCTTCTCGACGACCGAGCAGCGGTCCTTGGGAAAACGAGAGGCCCATCCGTCCCACCAGGGCGTCACCCTCTTCGATACCGGCTCGATGACCAGCAGCCTCGTTCCCTTCAAAATCCAGGGCAGGAGCCTGGCCGCGATGCGATCGCGTTTTTCATCGTCGAGCTCGTTGAGGGTCCAGCCGATCACGACAGCGTCCGGCCGGCGAGCGGGCTCGAGGGCCTCCGTGATCGACCGGCTAGTGTGCCCCGGGATGCGCAGGATTCGGTACATCCATCGCGCTTCGTGGAGAGCGAAGGACGAGCGGTCGGCGCCCGTGACCTCGGCCTCGCCGCTGCTCAGCGCCCAGGCCGCGCCACAGACGCCGGTTCCGCAACCCAGATCCAGGATGGTCCTTCGCCCACCTGGTTCGAAACCAAGGTCAAACTCACGAACCAGGGCCTCGGTCACCAGGAAATGAGTGGCGCCATAGTAGAGAGCGAAGGCCGCTCGTTTTCCGCGTCCATCGAGCGCGCGGGTCACTCCGCCTTCTTCGCGCTTCTCGACGTAGCCCGCGGACAGGGCGCGCAAGGCCCGGGTCACTTCGGCGAACTTGAGGTCCTTGAGGTGCCGCTCGAGGAGAGCGTCCAGATAGCGGGCCATCCTGGCGGACTCGGCCGCGGTCCGTGGGTTCAAGGGGCGGCCTTGAGGACCACACCGGGAAGACCAAGCGCGTAGCGCGACCCCATGAGTTGAGAGGGGGTCAGGTAGCCGGAGGGGGGACGGGCGCCTTTGGCCAGAAGACGCTCCACCACCCCGAGTGCTGCGGTCACGGTCAGGTCGTAGCCGTTGGGCGTCTCCAGTTCAGCGCGCACCGTGCGACCGGCTCGATTCGCGGCTTCGCCCCAGATGTAGCAGTTCGTCCGCGCCCGCGTCTCCACCGAGGGCGGCCTCACCGAGGCGGCCGCGCGCCCCTGAAGAAGCCGGGTGACGAAAGAAGAACGCATCAGGGGGCGCAGCCAGTTCAACCGCCTCACGGAAGCGACGGTCGAAGGCGACACGCTCATATACACCTCGATGTCCGGCACCCCCGTTGTGATGTAGGCGGTGAAGACGTCTCCCCACGGAATCGTCATCGTGAGCCGCGGTTTGCCGCCCCGGATGAAGGTGCGAGTCTTGAAGGCCAGGGGGACCTCGACCAGAGCTCCTCCCCGCCGCACCCGGCCGCCTTTGGCGAGGCCGGCCACACTGGTCCTCGCCGTGCCGACGCTGGGGCCACCCGACGCTTCAAAGGCCAGGACCATCGAATCGGCGTCGGGCAAAGCCTCCTTCAGAAGGGCGGCCAGACTATCGGTGGGAACGACATCGAAACCGACCCCGGGAACCACGCAGATCCCCCGCTCGGACGCCTCGGCAGACCGGCGATGGCAGGCCGAAAACACATCGATCTCGCCGGTGATGTCGAGGTAGTGCGCGCCCTCCGCGAGACACGCGTCCAGCATGGGGCGGGAGGTTTCGGAGAAAGGGCCGGCGCAGTGCAGGACCAGAAGGCATCCGGAGACCGCGGCTCTCAGGCCCTGGCCATCCGCCAGGTCGCAGGGGACAGTCTCGAGGCGCAGGCGTTCGCCAAGCGCCCGGAGCGCCTCGCGATTGCGACCGGCGAGTCGAGGCCGGTGGCCGCGCTTCGCCGCCTCCTCTGCAATCAGGGCTCCCGTATAGCCGTTCGCCCCATAGATCAGCCAGTTGGCATCGGGCCCGGAGGTGGGGATCGTCATGGCGTCAGGTCGGCGGAGCGTAGCAGAACGATGGGATGGCTCGGCCGCAAGAAACCCGAAAAAGTATCTTCCCATCCGCCCCGCTCCAGGCCTAGAATCGGACGAGGCTGGCGCCAGCCGGCTCAAGTTGAGGGAAAGGCTCGGAAAACCATGACGTCCTTCGGCGCATCTCTTCGCCGCGAACGCGAACTCCGCGACGTTTCGCTTCGAGAGATCTCCACCTCGACCAAGATAGGCGTACGCATGCTCGAGGCGATCGAAGACGATCGGCTGGATAAGCTGCCCCCGGGCCTCTTCGTGCGCGGCTTTGTCCTCGAGTACGCTCGTTTCCTCGGTCTCGACGAACAGAAGGTTCTGACGGAACTGAGCTTTCACCTGGCCGCGACGGCGGCCGCGAATCCTGAAATCAATCCTGGATTCGAGGAGAAGCAGGCTCCGGTTTCGAGCCGGCTTTCGACCCGATTGGTCAACGTCGGTCTCATCGCGGGCGGGCTTGGAATGATCACGGTTCTGATCATGAGCCCGAGTTTCTCGTCGGGACGATCGACGCCGTCGACCAGTCTGCCGCCAGTCACCGCCCCACCCGTTGGCGCCGAAGCGGCGGGGAGCGGGGAAACGGTCGCCGCACCCGGGGGACCGGGGGCCCTGAGCCCTGCCGCCTCGGTGTTGCCTCAGCCGTTGCAGCTGACTCTGACCGCGACTGAGGACTGTTGGATCGGCCTGGATGTGGGCGGTGATCGCGTCGAAAACCGTGTGCTCAGGAAAGGCGAGTCCTTCTCGATCACGGCCAGACAGAACGCATCTCTCGCCGTCGGCAACGCCGGAGGGCTCCTCGTGGCCATCGACCGGGGTCCGGGGAGGCCGCTCGGGAATCGGGGCGAGGTCAGGCGCAACATCGCTCTCTCTCCCGAAGCCATCAGCGCTCTTTCCGCCGGTTCCGAGAGCGGACCGCCGAAACCAATCGGCTGAGGTCCCTCAAGGACTTCCCGACCAGAAGCCGGAACCGAACCCAACCGATGGCCGATACTCGAGAAGTCAACCCGCTCGTCGATCAGATCCGCCGAGGAGGCGTCCCGCTCGAAGTGAGGATGATGGCGGCCGAGGGTGCCCTGCCCTTGAAGCCGGAGGATCTCGTCGACCTCCTCGAGTTGATGCACCGGGACCCGCTGCCCGAGGTTTCGACCCTCGCCACCAAGACTTTTTCCGAACTGAGCGCGGAAACGCTGCTCCCGCTGGTCAAGGCGAAAGACGCCTCCTTGAGTGTTCTCGCCTGGACCCTCGAGGTGCGAACCGACGCCAAGGTTCTGGAAGTGTGCCTCCAGAACACGAGCACGCCCGATGAGGCGATCGCTCAGCAAGCCGGCCGGCTTCCCGAGGCTCTCGCCGAACTCGTCGTCATCAACCAGACCCGGCTTCTGCGGCACCCTCCTCTGCTCGAGCGCATCGAGTCGAACCCGGCCCTGTCGCGCGACCAGCGCCGGCGGCTCGCCGAATTGCGGGATACGTTCTCGATCGGCGCCACCCCCGAGCAAGAAGCCCCGGCAGCCACTCCCGCCCCGCCCGTGGAGGCCCCGCCGCCCGAAGCGAAAGAACTCGATGAGAACCTCGTCGAACTCAAGCCCGAGGAAGCGGAGGCCATGCTCACCGAGGACGAGAAGAAGGACGAGCAGGCGGTCAGCAAGCTTCAGCGTCTCTTCACCCTGACTACGGGCAAGAAGGTCAAGGCCGCCCTCACGGAAGACGCGCAGGCCCGCAGCTTCCTTATCCGGGATCCGAACCGGCTGGTGGCTCTGGCCGTGCTCGGATCGCCCAAGGTCACCGAGGCGGAGATCGAGCAGTTCTCTTCGATGAAGAATGTTTCGGACGAAGTGCTGCGCCGCATCGGCACCAACCGCGACTGGACCAAGAAGTACACGGTCATCAGTTCGCTGGTCAAGAATCCACGCACCCCTCTTCCCATCGCCATGGGTTTCGTTTCGCGGCTCCAGCCCCGGGACATCAAGGCCCTCGCGGTCGACCGCAACGTGCCCGAGGCGATTCGGAAGTCGGCGCAGCGCTTCGTCAAAGCAACGACCCAAAAAGGAACAAAGGAGTAAGAAGGCCGCCTTCGGGCGACGCGATGGAGTCGCCCGGTTTTAGCGAGCGGTTTCAATCGGGTATCCTCATTTTGAATCCATAGTCCTCACGGTCGGTCCCAACCCTTCCCATCTCACTCCCCATGACTGATCATTTCGCCGTTCTCGGCGTCTCCCGCAATGCGACCTCGGCCGAAATCCGAGACGCGTACCTGAAGCTCGCCCGCAATACCCATCCGGACACGGTCCGGGATCCGGAAGCCAGAAAGAAGGCTGAGACCGTCTTCAAGTCCGTCACGGCCGCGTACGACACCCTTTCGAAAGACCGTTCTCGCCGCGACTACGCCGCCAAACTTTCGCCGGAGAGCGAATCAAGAACGCCGCCGACGGCCACGCGGAGCTGGACAGGCCAGACGCAGGCGTCCGTACCTTCGGGCCCTGGCCCCTCCACCGGCCCGGTCAGCCTCGATGCGCTGTCGCAGGGGATCGAGGCCTACAAGAAGAAGGACTATCACACGGCGGTCCAACTCCTCAACCGGGCCGTGAGCCAGGACGAAGGCAATGCGAAGGCTCACGCGGTCCTCGCCATGGCCATGGCCAAGAATCCAAACTGGGTACGGGACGCCATGAAGCACATGGAGAGCGCCTCGAGGCTCGAGCCCAAGAATGTCTCCTATCTGGCCGAACTGGCCCTCCTGCTCCAGTCGCAAGGCCTGAAGCTCCGGGCGAAGAAGACGCTTGAAAGGGCCATCGCGATCAAAGAAGACCATCCAGACGTGATCCGGGCGATGGCGGAAATTCCGATCGCCCCGGCCGAGCCGGAGTCTCCGGCGGAGGGTACGGCCGAAACCTCTCGGGGTTTGTTCGATCGCCTGCGCAAACGCTGAAAGCCAAGGAGTTTGCTTCGTCTTCCGCCTTTGATGTCTACTTACCGAAGCGTATGAGCCGAAAGACCTCCCCTAGCCCTTGCCGCCCCACGGAAGGCGCCGGAAATTGAACCTGAGTTTCTTCGGCACGACGGACGTTGGGAGGCGAAGGAAGAACAACGAGGACTACTTCGGGATCTTCGATTCAGACCGGCTGTTCGTCGTGGCCGATGGGATGGGAGGCCACGCGGCGGGCGAAATCGCGTCCAGCACCGCGGTCCAGGCGGTTGCGGAATTCGTGGCCTTGACCGCGAAGGAAACGGACATCACCTGGCCCTGGGGTGTCGATCCGAAACTCTCGCTGGTCGCGAACCGCCTCAAGACCGCGGTCAGGTTCGGCAACCAGAAGGTCCTGGACCTGAGCCTCACCCAGGCCGACTACGAGGGCATGGCCACGACCATCGTCGGGGTCTTGTTCGAGGAGGAGACGGCCCACATCGCGCATGTCGGCGATTCGAGGCTCTACCTGGTCAACGGTTCGGGCATTCGCCAGGTGACCACGGATCATTCCTGGGTCCTCGAACAGGTGGCGCTGGGCGTGCTCTCGACCGATCAGGCCAGGGCGCACCCCCTGCGCAACGTGGTGACCCGCGCCATAGGTGCTGCCCCCGATCTCCTGGTCGACGTGACCGCCCATGAAATGGCGGTAGGGGATGTGCTGCTCCTGTGCTCGGACGGGTTGTCGGGAATGGTCGTCGACGCGGATCTCGAGCGGATCGTCCGCGCCAATGAGACGCCGCAGAAGGCCGCGGAGCTTCTGATCGCCGAGGCCAATGCCCGGGGGGGTGAGGACAACATCACGGTCCTCCTGGTCAGGAGAGACAATTGAACTCGAAGGATACGGTGCGACCCGAAGAGGTCTGGACCGGCCCACGCCTCCCGGGCCAGCTGATCGCACTTTCGATCGGATGCGATTCTCGTGACCACGGCCAGTAACCTCGCTTCGAACCCTCGGGCGTCGAGCGATTACCGCATCGGCCGGTACCGGGTCCGCGCGCGCCTGGGCAAGGGCGGAATGGGCGTCGTCTATCTCGGACGCGACGAGGCCCTGGACCGGGACGTCGCGATCAAGACCCTGAGAGTGGACGGTTCCGAAGACAGCGACAGCCGCGGACGGTTCGAGATCGAAGCCAAGGCGGCGGCCCGGCTTCAACATCCAAACATCGTCACCGTGTTCGAACTGGGGGAAGATCGAGGCCTTCCCTTCATCGCCATGGAGGTCCTGGGCGGGCAAGACCTCGAAAGCCTCCTGCGGTCGGGCGAAAAACTCAGCACCACGGAGCGCCTCGATGTCGTGATCCAGACCCTGCGCGGCCTGGATTTCGCCCATGCGCATCACATCGTCCACCGGGACATCAAGCCGTCCAACATCCGGGTGCTCGACGATGGCGGGGTCAAGATCCTCGATTTCGGCATCGCCAAGGTCGAGAGCGTTTCCGTGACGCGCACCGGCATGATGGTCGGAACTCCCTACTACATGAGCCCCGAGCACATCCGCGGAGGGGTACTCGACGGACGCAGCGATGTCTTCGCGGTCGGCGTCATTCTCCACGAACTGTTTGCCGCCGAACGGCCCTTCGCCGGGGAGGATCCGACCCAGGTGCTCTACCGGATCATCCACGAACCTCACCCCCGGTTGAGACCGGACGCCGCCGGGCCTTTGACCGACGACGTTCAGCTTGTGATCGACATTGCGCTGGCCAAGGACGTGAACTCGCGCTTCGCCTCGGCCGCCCTCATGGCCGATGAACTGAGCCGCATCCGCGAACGCTCCCCCTCGCCCCACCTCCAGACCGACGATCAGCTGGCTCTCGCGAGGGCGCGAAAGGCCCTGGCCGCGAACAAAGCCGACAGTGAGACGCTCAAGGCCATAGAAACCATCGCCCTCGCCAATCCTGACTCGACCGAGGCCCAGCGGCTCGTCCGCCTCTTCAAACGGAAGCCGACGGATCCGCAGGCCATGGCCGAAACTTCCGCCTTTCCAGAACTCGATGCGACCTTCGGCCGCGCGGCGGCCCAGGGCGAGGCGACGGTGAGATCCGGTCAAACGGTCAGCGGCAGCGCGGAGACCCTGCTCCAGGGCGACGGACGCGAACTGGTCGCCCCCGAGCCCAGGAAAGCGTCTGCAAAATTCGCCTACGGAGCTATTGCCGCCGTCCTGGTTGCGGGTTCACTGGCCACCGTCCTTTATATGCGGCGCACGGCGGATGCGCCGGTGGCCGGCCAGCCCACACCCACGATCACCGAGATCTTTGTCCCCGACACCGAGCCTGCACCGACCAAGCCGGCCGCGCGGACGTCCGCCCCGGCCCGACCGGCGACCACGGTCAGCGCCCCTGCGGCTTCGGGTGCGGCGCCAGCCGCGTCCGCGGCATCCGGGAAGGTTGTGCCGGCGCCGGCGGCCGCGCGGAGCGCGACGATCGAAATCAAGTCTCGACCCGCGGGTGCGAGTGTCCGGTTGGATCGCAAGGCCGTGGGAGTGACACCGCTCCGGGTCGAGGTCGCGGCCGACGCGCCGCATTCGATCTCCTTTTCTCTCCCCGGCTACGTCCCGAGGGAGATCGAGGTCCACGTTCCCATTCCGGCCTCCCTCGAGGAGGCGCTCGCCCCCGAAGGCCCTCCCGCGACTCTCTTCGTGGAGAGTTCTTACCCGGTCACGGTGACGGTCTCAGGCCGGGTGGTGTCCACCGAGAAGGCCGGGGCCACCGCGACGCTGGCCGCCGGGACCTACGACGTGGTTCTGGAGCAGTCGGCGGTCTTCCTGAAATATCGGGAGTCGGTTCAACTCCCCGCGAACGGCGCCTATACGATCCGGGCGCCCTCCACCGGCACGATCAACGTTCGGGCCAGCCCCGACAACTGCAAGATCTTCGTGAACGGAGTCTTCGTTGACTATCCTCCCATTCTCGACCGGACCATCGTGGCGGGAAACCATGTCGTCGGCTTCGAGTGGCCGGACGGAACGCGCGTCGAGGAAAAGACCCTGGTCCGGGCGGGAAAACCCTCGTACCTCCAGGGAAAGAAGCCGTGACCATGGGCCACTCCCTGATGGCTCCAGTTCTGCTCCTGGCCCTGAGTGGTCTGGCCTCGGCGCAACCGCGACCCGACGACCAGGCCAAGCGCCTCCTCGAAGACGGACGCTCCGATCTTGCGAATGCCCGCGCCCGACAGGGACTCGACGCACTTCAGACCATCGTGACCGGTTTTCCGAATTCGGTGTATGCCGATGACGCCCTGCTCGAGATCGGGCGCCACACGGAAGACGTCGAAAAGAACCTCGTCAAGGCGCGCGAGGTCTACGACCAGATCGCCAAGAGATATCCGCAGAGCGACAGTGCGCCCGGCGCCTACCTACAGATAGGCCGAATCGCCTTCGCGACCGCGGCCTCTCAGGCCGCCCTCGACGACGCCCTCGCCAATTTCCAGCGGGTGGTTCGGCTGTATCCCGAAAGCCCGTTCGTGGCTCACGCCCTCGTGGCCTCGGCCGCGGTGTTCCGCCGGGCGGGGCGATTCGACTCCGCCATCGACTCGGCGCGGCGTGCGGTTCTCGACTATCCCGCGAGCGACGTGGCTGCGGAAGCCCAGTTCGAGCTCGCGTATTCGCTGGTCAGCGCCTCGGAGGCCATGGCCGGAATCGAGGAGTTCCAGAGAGTCAGAAGCCTGTACCCCGCATCGGGACTGGCGGTGCGGGCTCTCAATGCGACGACGGCGCTGTACCGCCTGTACGGGAACGACAAACCCCTTTTCCTGAAAGATACTACCTACGCCCCTCCCGCGGGCGACATCCTGAAAGATGTCCGTTCTCTCGCCGTGAGCCCGAACGGCATGACCTGGATCGCCTCGAACAAGACCAAGTCCGCGATCGGCTTCGATGCGAACTCCAAGATGATTTCCTCCCTCTCCGCCGACGATCCCCAGACTCTCGGCATCTCACCCTCGGGGGAGGTGGTCTTTGCCTCCAAGCTTGCGGTCAAGGTGGGTGCGAGCTCCGTCGCCTCCTTCTCCATTCCTGCGGAAAAACCCGGAGAGGTGGAGGTCATCGATCGGATCGGGGCCGCGACCGTCCTGGTCTCAGGGGACACCCTGGTCTCCGACCTCAAGCGAAAGCGCGTCCTGAGGTTCAAAGGCGCCACCCTGAGTTCGATCTTCCCCGACCGCGGAGAGCGGGAGGTCACCAAGCTGCTCACCACGCCTCGCGGCGATGTGGTGATGCTGCGCAAGGACGACAAGAGCATCGAAATCGTCGACGACGGCGGGCGGCTGATCACGAAACTTGGGCCCCGGGGCCAGGGCTTCGAGTGGAAGAAACCGGTGGATGTCGTCCTGGACGCTTTTTCCAACCTCTACGTGGCCGATGAGGATCAGGGGATCTTCGTCTTCTCGCCCAAGGGCGCCCTCATGACCACCTTCGGCGCGGCCGAAGTGAAGAAGAGCCGCGCCATCGCCATCGACTTGTCCGGCGCGGCCCTGGTCTACGACGATCGCACGGAGACCATCGTGAGGTTCAAGTGAGAGCGCCCCGGTTCTGGCTGATCGCCGTCCTCCTGGCCGCGCCTTTGGCTGGCTTCGCCCAGACCGAGACCGACCTTTCCGTCCTGCGCGCCACCCTGGATCAAGCGGTTTCCGAATTCGAAGGGCCCCAGCAGGGACAGTCGCTGATGCGGTTCGAAGAGATCATCACGAAACTCGAAACGGACCGGCGGGGGGGATCGCTGTCCGAGGGCGGAGCGACCCTTCTCATCAGAGCCTACGAGTACCGGGCGCGCGTGCAGTTCAACCTGGGCAACCTGGACAAGGCGGGGGACAGTTTTCGCGCTCTCATCGCTCTGCGCCCGCAGCACAATCTCGACGAGGCTTCCATCTCGCCGAAAGTCGTCGACTTCTACAAGGCGGTCAAGTCAAAGATGATCGGCCTGATCACCGTCCAGTCGGCGCCCCAGGGAGCCATGGTCTCCCTGAACGGAAAGGCGCTGTCCGTCACCGACTTCTTTCCCCTCGAGGTGGTGACCGGGGACTACACCCTCGACATCGTCAAGAACGGATACCGCCAGGAAACCCGCTCGGTGACGGTGGTGCCGGGCGAGACCCTGAGCCTGCAGTTCGACCTGGTCCGCACGTCAGCCACTGGATTCGTGATTACCGAGCCGACGGATGTGGAAATTCTGATCGATGGCGCGCGTCGGGGTTCGACCAGCGGCGTTCTCGACCCCGCACTCGCCGCGATCGCGGCCGCCCGCGGCCTGGACCCCGCCCGATCCTCGAGCCGGCTCGAGATCCCAGACCTTCCCGCGGGATCCCACATCATCGAGTTCCGTCGCCCCTGCTACGAGACGGTCAAGGCCGCGCTCGATGTTCCCGAACCTCAGGACTACGACATCCCCCCCGTCAAGCTCGAGCCCTCGATCGGCATCATCGCCGTGACCTCCGATCCGCCCGGCGGACAGATCTTCATCGACGGCGAAGCCCAGGGGGTGGCCCCCAAGAGCCTGCGCTCGGTCTGCGCGGGGATGAGGCGGGTCGAGGTGCGGCACGCGGCCGGACGGTTCGTGCAGGATGTCGATCTCAAGGCGCGCACCACCGTGGAACTCGCGGCCCAGATCCGGCCCACCCTCGCCTTCCTGGGCGTGATCGCGGACGGGCCTTCGGGGGAGCGCAGCCTGGCCTCGATGGAAAGCCGCCTGATTCGAATGGCGACATCGACCATACGCGCCATGAATTTCCTCAAAGCCGACAGTGCCACCGTGGAGAGAACCCTGTCCGCGGACCGGCTGAAACTCGCCGATCTCATACCGCCGGCGAAGCCCGACCCGGCGCTGGTCCGCCGCGTTTTCGAGAAGCTGGCGGCGGCCCTGGAGGTTCAGGGTTTCCTGATCGGCCGCATTCCCGATGAGCAGCTGGCGCGATCGGCCGCCCTTCACGTCTATGCCGCGGGCAGCGTGGTGCCCGATTCCGCCCCGGTGGTGATCGAAGACGATATGTCCTACTCCCGTTTCTTCGCGGTCTTCGACAGGAAGGCGGCCCTGCGCGCGCCCTGGTCCGGACTCATCACCGTCGACACTCTCCTTCACGAGGGGCCGGCGGTCGTCCGGATCGTGCCGGGGTCACCCGCGGACAAGGCCGGATTCGCCAAGGGACATGTGGTCACCGCGGTGGGCGGAACCAAGGTGACAAAGACCGAGGAGCTTCTCTCCGCTCTCGCCGCCGCGGGATCGACGAAGCCCGTCTCCATCACCGTGAACGCGGCGGGGGGGCCGAAGACGGTGGATCTTCAATTGGAAGAGGCGCCCCGGGAGATCTCGATGTCGGCGGGGGGCCTGCCGAACAAGATCAGCATGGACCTCCGTCAGACTATCGAGGGGTACCCCGGGTCGGCGAACGCGGCGCTGGCTCGCCTCAATCTGGGTCTCATTGCGCTCGGCCTCCACGATTATTCGGGCGCGCACGACGCCTTCGTCAAGGCCAAGAACGAGCTGCCTCTTTCTCCCGGGCTCTCTCGCGGCACCGCCGCCTTCTATGCCGGGGTCTCGCTCGAGCACCTCGGATATGCGAAAGAGGCGCTCGACGAATACACCCAGGCCTCCCAGGACGGAGGCGCCACCTTGCTCTCGCCGGACGGGCCGCGGGTGCAGGAGATCACGAAGCGCCGGATCGCCGCCCTGTCGGGCGGGCGTTAGGCCCTCCTCGACTCGATCCTCGAAAGCCCCCTCCATCATGGCGCGACTGATCTGGAAGAAAAGCGATTCCCCGGAGGACGATGTGGCTTTCGAACTCACCGAGGCCTCCCTCCGGGTGGGGCGCGATCCCCTCTGCGAGCTCTTCATCGACGCTCCCCTTCTCTCTCGCGACCACGCCCGGCTCGACTTTCGCGAGGGCGCCCATGTGCTGGTGGATCTCGGGTCGACCAATTTCACCAAAGTGAACGGCGAACGAATCACCGAGAGGGCGCTCCGGGACGGCGACGAAATCCTGTTCTCGCGTGCGCGCTGCGTCTACGAAGCTTAGGCGGTCACCCCTGGGCGGGCCAACCGCGATAGAATCACTTTTTCGCGCTTGGCGAAACATGAACTCGGGAGACAGGCAGATTCGATGATTGAACGTCACAAAGAAATCAGACGGCGGCGGAAGCGTCGCGAAGAGACCTTGAAGGCTCGCAAGGTCGCGGCCATGGCCGCATCGGCCAAGAAGGCCGCCAAGAAGTAGCCTGAAAACGTAATCCCCTGACCCTCGAAGAACCAGAAACTCCGGCCCCGGCCGAAGGTGTCGGCGTCTCCCGCCTTCCCGCCTTTCTCGCCGCCTTCGAGGTCCGCAACTTCCGTCTGCTCTGGACGGGCGCCTTTCTCTCCAGCATCGGCACCTGGATCCAGGATGTGGCCCTGTCCTGGGTCATCCACACCGAGTTCAAGAACCCGGCCTATCTCGGCTGGCGGCAGTTCGCGAGCGAGCTTCCCCTCGTGACCTTCATGCTGCTGGGCGGGGTCCTCGCGGATCGGATCAACAAGAAGACGATCCTCATGGCATCGCAGTTGATCCAGCTGACCCTGGCCCTCGTCCTCGCCGGTTTGTACTGGACCGGCCATCTTTCCATCTGGGCCGTGGTGGTGGTCGGCTTCATCACCGGCCTCGCCCAATCGCAGTCGGCGCCCACCTATCAGGCTTTCCTCACCAGCATCGTGCCCCGGGACGTGATCCCGCGGGCCGTGGCCATGAACTCGCTGCAGTTCAACCTGTCCCGTTCGATCGGCCCGCCGATCGCGGCCGCCCTCCTGGTCGCGCTCGGCGCCGCCTGGTGCTTCCTGATCAACGCGTTTTCGTTCGTGGCCGTGGTGGCAGCACTCCTGCTGATCCGCATTCCCACAGCAGTGGCGAGCGCCCGGGCGCCGCAGGGTGTGGCGAGCAGCCTGAAGGAGGGATTCGCATACGTTCGCAAGTCTCCCGATATCGGCATGATCGTGGGCCTGGCCGGAGCGTTGTCATTCTTCGTCTTTCCCCTGACCACATTCCTGCCCGTGGTCGCGGATGAGGTCCTGGGCTCGGGCGCGGGCGGGTATTCGCTGTTGCTCTCCGCCATCGGCCTCGGCGCCATCGTGGGGGCTTTGGGCACCGCGCATCGAGGAAAGTTCGAGCACCGGGGCCGGTTCATTCTGATCTGCTTCACGGCGGGGCCCCTGCTCGCCGCGGGCGCCGTGCTCTGCGGGCGACAATGGCTCGCGACCGCTCTGCTCTTCGGCTATGGCATCGTCCAGGTCTCAGGCAGTTCGACCTTGAACGGCCTCCTTCAGGAACTGGCCCCCGAGGACATGCGCGGCCGGATCGTTGCGCTGTTCGGTCTGACCTTCCGTGGCGGCTCGCCCCTGGGTGCCCTGGCCCTTGGCTATTCCGTCACCGCATTCGGCCCCGCGGTCGCCCTGTCGGCCAGCCTGATCGCCATGTCGCTGCTCTGCGCAACTCTGCTCTACCGCTCGCCAGGTTTTCGCCGATTGTAGGGCGACGTTGTGGCGTCCACAGGGGCGTCATCGATGTGGCCCGCGTGTCCAGGGGGCGAGTGGGCTCGCCGCGCCGGGTACGCCTCGCGCGTCAGACTGCGTTGAAATACTCCGGAATCGTGTCTTCCTTGCTCGGCTCGGCGACCCGCGAAGGTGAGAACGGATCGCGGCGACTCGCTCTCGACGCCCCGGCGCGAGCGACCCACTCACCCCCCGGCCACGCTCCTCACCTCGGGCTGAACGGTCCCTGAGCTCTCGCCCTGAGCTTGTCGAAGGGTGTCGAAGGGCGGTCCCTGAGCTTGTCGAAGGGTGGAATCGCTACTCGGCTCGTCGCTTATTGGGCCCAAACACCGCTGACGGACTCCGGCGACTCGGGCCCAAAATCCCGCAGGATGGGCATGCCCGCCTCACCCACGGGATCCGCTCCCTCTTCACTCGAACCGCACTGTGTGGCCCCGGCAACCGTCACACGCGAGCCTCTTGCCCTGGTCCTCGATGCGTATCTTCGAGCCCAATCGGTCGCAAATGGGCGGCCGCAGAGAATGGAGATACGACAATGACTGATCGAAAGAACGTGACATGGAAGCTCGGAATTGTAACGATGGCCCTTTCGTTCCTGGGGATGACCCGCGATGCGAGTGCAATCGAACGCAAGGGGTTCATCTTCGGCCTGGGGGTGGGCGGGGGCAAGATCACTTGTGACGGCTGCGAGTCGCTGTCGGGGTTGGCGGTAGAGATCCACCTCGGCGGGATGCTGACCGAGAAACTGGCGCTTGTCGGCGATAGTTCAGGCGCGTCGAAAGAGGAGGGCGGCGTCACTCTGCAGTCGGTGGTCGCTGGCCCGGCTCTGCAGTATTGGCTATCGCCGAGGGTCTGGGTCAAGGGTGGGGTGGGGGCTGGCGTGCTCACGGCGTACGGGGGTGGCGTAAACGAGGTCTCCGATCCTGGCCTCGGCTTCCTGGGAGGCATTGGGGTCGAAGTCTTGCAGAAGAAACGCTTCGCCATCGACCTGCAGGCCCGGTTTACGACCGCCAAGATCGAGGGTGAGCGCACCAACAATGTCTTCGCCCTCGTGGGCTTCAATTTCTACTGACCGCGGGCCTTCTGCATGACAATGTCTGGGACCGCGTGGCAAGTCCACGCGGCACATTGTGGAGGGGCGGATGCCCAGGTCCGCCGTTCCGAACCAGGGACAGCACGTCAGCGAGGTCGAGGGCCCAGTACCTTTCCCAATGGGGAGGTGTCTACCTCTTTTCGATGACGCCGCCCATTTCCTTCTTGGCTTCCTCGTCCTGCATGACAATGGTCTGAAGGGTGCGCGCTTTCAGGCTCGCGAGAACCATGCGGATGTCGTCGTTGTCGAATTCGAGGACCACAGCCTGCTCGGCCTTGTCCTTGTCCTGATAGGTGATGGTCACGAAGTGCTTGCGGGCCTTGTGAAAGAGGGCGAGCGGGCTGAGGAGGATCGCGCTGCGCCAGCGACGCGCCACCTTCTGGCCGTACTCCAACTGAGACACCCGATCCCACGGGATTTCCAGAGTCGCGCTGTTCTTCGGAATGAAAGTCAGGCGCTTCTCGTTGGTGAGATCGATGGGACCTTCGGCGTTCTCGGCGATGGTCTTGGTGGTGCCTCCGATGTACTTCGCCTGACCTTTCTTCACCGCGAACGCCGGGGCCGCGAGGAGGACCGCCAGAGACACCGCGAGAACTGCGGAAATGCGTCGATAGTTCATTGCAGGTCCTCCTTCAAAATGGGTGACCTCTACTTTACGCTCGGCGCGCTGGTCCCCGACGCCATCTTGTTGAAAGCGGCCAGATCCGTGGCCAGAAGGGCCTCGTACTCGGCTTTCGACGCCGCGAGTTTTGCCTCGAGTTCCGCCAGCAGGGCGATCGATGTGTCCGTGGGCCGGAAGTCGGCGCCCCCGGCTACGTCGCCCGCGCCCGGCCCCACCTCGCCATTCAACCAGATGAGGTTCATGTAGACGCGGTAGGCCTGACGGAAGTACTTGTCATCGGACGTCCACTGGGCGCGCTCGAGAAGCTTCTCTTCGACTGCCTGCATCTTCACGTTGAGATCGAGAGCCGCCTTCGCGATGTCCTCGCGCCCGCGCGCATCGTGGTTCGCCGCCTGCAGGCTCTCGAGTTGCTTCCGCATGCCTTCGATATGGTTAACGATGTCGGAGGTCTGGCTGATGTCCTGGCGGATCCGGAGCTGGGTCCTGAGCGAGAGGTCGAAGTCCGCGTCGCTGGTCGTCACCTTCGGGTCCTTGAGAACGTCGAGGGTCTCGGTGAACGCCTTGCCATCGACGTTCAGGCGCACCGTGTACGTGCCGGGCGCGACGATCGGTCCAACCAGAGCCTGATCGAGACCCCAATGCGTGACCGGGCGCGTGTCCCGTCCCCGGAATCGAGGCTCTTCCCAGATGTGCGGGTTCTCGGCGGGCGTGGTGCGGAGGCCCACCAGCCGCGGTGGGGCGTAGCGGAGATCCCAGGATGTGCGGTTCATGCCCACCCTCCCGGGGCGTGTGATCTCGCGTACGACCTCGCCGGCCTTCGTGAGGATCTCGATCCGCACCGGCCGCTGGGACAGGGCACTCTGGGTCCAGGTAATCGGCGCCTGGCCCTGTTGCCCGAAGCGATACGCCGGGCGCATCTTCGCGAGCGACGTCGTGGCCACCATCGGCGCGGACGATGCCTGCTCGAGGATCGAGACGTCATCCAGCACATAGAGTCCGCGGCCGTATGTCGAAACCACGACGTCGTGGAAGTTCTTCTGGGTGGCGATCCAGGTCACGGGTGCGGCCGGCAAACCGGTCTGCAGCTGCGTCCAATGCAAGCCGTCGTCGGTCGAGTAGTAGAAACCGTGACCGGTGCCCGCATACAGCAGGCCTTTCTTCGCCGGGCTCTCCGCCACCGCGCGAACGTAGGAAAGGGGATGCTTGTTCGGCAGATCGCCGGAGGCGCGGGTGAAGGTCTTGCCGAAGTCCGCGGTCTTGTAGATGTAGGGCTCGCGATCGTCCATCAGGTGGCGCGCCACCGCGAAGTAGGCGGTGCCCGCGTCATGGTGCGAGGGCTCGATCTTGCTGACCATGCCCCACGCCGGCATGCCGATCGCGGTCAGAGCCCTGGTGAGGTCGTTCCAGGTGGCGCCGCCATCCTGGGAGTTCCAGACCTTGCCGTCGTTGGTGCCCGCCCAGATGAGACCCTGCTTCACCTCGGAGTAGGCGATGGCGAAGACCACCTCGCCATAGAACTGGCCGAGGTTGTCGCCCACTATGCCGCCCGACGGGATGATGCGGGTCGGATCCTGGGTGGAGAGATCGGGACTTGTTTCCTTCCACGACTGGCCGCCATTCGTCGTCTTGAGGACGAGCTGGCAGCCATACAGCACGTTGTTCGTGTCGAAAGGATCGATGGCGATCGGGGCCGACCAGTGGCAGCGGTACTTCGCGTCGCCCGGGGGCGAGTCGAGGGAGATGAGCGAAGGCGCTATGGACCGCGCGCGGCCGGTCTTCTCGTCCCACCGTGTCACTTTGTTGCCGTAGCAGGTCGCATAGACGATTTCGGAATTCTTCGGGTCGGGGATGGTGAAGCCCGATTCGCAGCCGCCCAGGAAGTGATCCCATACGTGGTCACGCCCGAAGGCGAAGGGTCCCTCGGGCTCATTCACGCGCCCCCGCATGGTGCCGTTGTCCTGCATGTTCGAGTACACGCGATACGGGATTTCGTTGTCCACGGCCACGTGGTACATCTGGCCGATGGGCAGGGTGACGCTCTTGCTCGAACGCGCGCGCTGGGTGGTGATGTCGAGGCCGCCGTCGTGAGTGACGACATACCGCTCAGCGTTCTTCGGGTCCATCCAGATGTCGTGCGTGTCGCCGCCCATCGGGACCTCCTTGAACGTCTCGCCGCCATCGACCGAGCCCCAGAAGGACGAGTCCGCGACGTACACCTCGTCGCGGTTGCCGCTCGAAACCTCGATCCCGATGTAGTAGCCGGCGCGGCCGATGAGGGCGCGGTCGTGGTTCACGGCGCGCCAGTTGGTTCCACCATCATCCGAACGCCAGACCGAGCCCTGGTCGGCGGTCTGAATGAGGGCATAGACGCGATTCGAATCGGTCGGGGCGATGGCGACGTCGATCTTTCCCAGGGGCGACTTGGGGAGGCCCGGATGCTCGACCCGCTTCCAGGTCGTGCCCGCGTCGTTCGAGATGTAGATGCCCGAACCCGGGCCGCCAGAGAGCATGGCCCACGGATGCATCTCGACCTGCCAGGCGCCCGCGATCAGCTTGCGCGAGTTCTTCGCGTCCATGTCCAGGCCGGAGCAACCGGTATTCTTGTCCACGAAGAGGATCTGTTCCCAGGTCTTACCGCCGTCCACGGTGCGATAGACGCCGCGCTCCTGCTGCGGCCCGGTGATGCGACCGATGGCGCAGACGTAGGCGACGTCGGAGTTCGTCGGGTGGGTAACGATCTTGCCTATACGTCCGGTCTCGCCAAGTCCCGAGTGAGCCCAGGTCTTTCCCGCATCCGTCGACTTGTAGATCCCGTCACCCATGACGTCGCTGTCGCGGACGGCCCAGGCTTCCCCGGTGCCGGCCCACACGACCGCGGGATCGGCGAGGGAGACGGCAAGCGCTCCAATCGCCTGAACCGGCTGGTTTTCGAAGATCGGAACCCACCGGTCGCCGCCGTCGGTGGTCTTCCAGATACCTCCGGACGCCGCTCCCGCGTAGTAGGTCGTGGGATCGCCGGGGATGCCGGCGATCGACGCGATGCGATTCCCCACCGCGGGGCCGAGGAAGCGCCAGGTCAGAGTATCTGTTTCACCCGCACCATGACCGCCTTGGGCAAGGGCTGAGGTTGCGGTCAGAAAAAAGGCGGACGCAAGGCCGAAGCGGACAACTTTCTGGATCGGGCGCATGAGGGTCTCCGTGGAAGATGCGATTCCACGGAATTGTAGTGCGCTGACGACGCGAATTCGCCGAGCCTTGGCCCAAAAGACAAATCGAACTGCGCAACGACGAGGTCCTTGGGCGACGAGTAACCCACGAGAGACGAAACGGCCCCCGCCTCATGAGCACGGGGGCCGCAACGAACGCCGTCGTGGAAAGACGGACCGGGTTACTGCTTGTCGTACACCGCGGTGATGTTCACGTCGTCGCCCTTCACGTTCTTTCCGGTCTGGGTAACCGTGAGGGTCTTGCCGTCCGCGGAAACAACGCCCTTCGCGGTGATGGTGGCCTTGCCGGCCTTCTTCCAGACATTCTCGTAGCTGTTGGCGTCGATCCGCTTGGGAGCGGCGGTATCGGCATCGGCATTGCCGACCCAGGGAGCATCCGTGCCGTCGAACTTCGCGGTGTACCCGCCTTTGTTGGTGGTTCCGTCGGCCCCGACCGCTTCCGTGGAAAGCTTGATTCCCGCGGGGGTCGATGTGAAGGTGAGGGTCTGACTCTTGGGCCCGGGGCCCGGCGCGTACTTGGATTTGGCAACGTTCAGCTTCCAGGCGCCCATCCAGTTGTCGGCGGCCGCGGCCATCGAGGTCGAGGTCATCATCACAAACGTCACCACGAGCGTACTAACAAACAGGTTCTTTCGCATTACTCAGTCTCCCTAAAGTTGGCGCTGTCCAGTAGCTGGTTCCAGCGTGCGGAGATCTTAAGCGAGGTGGGCCTGGGTTTTCTTGAACTCTTCCGCGTCGTAGCTGATGAATCTGGGAAGCATCAGGGCGCACACCGCCACCCCGATCACACACAACGCCCCGCCGGAGACCACCGAGGCACGGACGCCGAAGGCGGCGGCGGCCAGGCCGGCCTCGAGATGTCCGAGCATGGGGCCGCTGAGGTAGCTCACCATCTCGATGCCGGCGAGTCGGCCGCGAAGATGGTCGGGAATGGTCTGGTTCCAGATGGTCGAGCGGAATATCCCGCTCACCGCGTCGGCCCCGCCGGCGAGGGCGAGGAAGAACGCGGCGGGCAGGATGGAGTCGCAGAAGCCGAAGATCACGATCGCGACACCCCAGACCCCGGCCGCCACGGTAACCGCGAGGCCGTGGCGCTTCACCCGATGCGTCCAGCGACTGGTGACGCTCGCGATGAAAGCACCCACCGCGGGCGACGCGTACAGCACCCCGAGAACTCCCGGGCCGCCCAGCTTCTCCGACAGGGCGGGAAAGAGGGCCATGGGCATCCCGAAGATCATGGCCACGAAGTCCACGACGTACGTGCCCACGAGTTCCTGGCGGCCGCGGGCATAGCGGAAGCCTTCGCGGATGCTCTCGACGGTCGGGCGAAGGGCTCCCTCCGGCAGGCTCGTTCGGCGAATCATCACGATGCAGCCGAGGGCGAGGAGGTAGCTCAGGACGTCCATCGAGTACGTGAACGCGAGTCCCATCGAAGCGATCAGGACGCCCGCGATGGCCGGGCCCACGATCATGATGAAGCTGCCGCGGAACGATCCGAGCGCGGCCGCCGCCATGAGGTCTTCGCGCGGCACCAGTCGGGGCATCAGAGCGTCGATCGATGGCCGCTGCAACCCGTTCATTCCGGACATGAAGCCGGCGAGAACGTAGAGCGACCACACCGGCGGGGCGCCCTGGAAGGCCAGGAACGACAGGGCAAGGCTCCCGCCCGCAAGAAAGATGTCGGTCACGATGACCATGCGGCGCCGATCCACCGCGTCCGCGAGCGCGCCCCCCACGAACGCGGTCAGCAGCAACGGTATCAATTCGGCTACGCCCATCAGGCCCACCATGAACGACGAATGGGTGAGCGGGAACACCTGATAGGGCAACGCGACGTAGGTCATCATCGTGCCCAGGAACGACACGCCCTGCGCGATGTAAAGGAGGCGATAGTCTCGATGCCGGCGCAGCGGTGTGAAGTCCATGGTGGAAGCTCGCGAGGCTACTACGCCCTTCGAGAATCCAAGTTGTCATCCGTGCCGCGGCGAGGCCGCCCCCCCGGAGTTCACGACCCCGCCCCCTCCCGCGGCCGCGATCTAGAATCTCGCTCATGGAAGACCGTTGGATCAAGTACGCGGAAGAATTCACTTCGCCCGAAAGCGACGTCCTCCAGAGCCTGGCCCGGGAGTGCTACGCGAACTACTCGAACCATTCGATGTTGTCCGGCTTCTTCCAGGGCCGGGTCCTGTCGATGCTCTCGAAGATGATCCAGCCCAGGGTCGTTCTGGAGATCGGCACGTATCTCGGCTACTCGGCGCTCTGCTTTGCCGAAGGCCTGGCCGAGGGCGGCAAGGTCATCACCCTCGACGTCGACGAGGCGACGAACAAAGTCGCGAAGTCGTTCGTGGCGAAGTCGCCCCATGCGAAAAGCATCGAGTTCCACCTCGGGCCGGCCACCGAGATCATCCCGAAGCTTCCCGGGACGTTCGACCTCGTCTTCATCGACGCCGACAAGCCGAACTACTCGAACTACTACCGGCTCGTCTTCGACAAGGTCCGGCCCGGCGGCTTCATCATCGCGGACAACGTCTTGTGGAGCGGCAAGGTACTGCTGAGGGACCAGGACCAGGACGAACAAACGAAGGCGCTGCACTCCTTCAACGGGATGGTGAAGACGGACTCGCGCGTGAGCGAGGTGCTCCTCCCCATTCGCGACGGCCTGATGATCGTCCGCAAAGAGAAGGCCTGAACCACGTCCATTCGCAAGGGGACGATCCCCTATGATCGGTCGATGAGCGTTGACCTCGGAGGACGGCCGGAGGCTCTGCTGGAAGTCCGGGGCGCCGCCGCCGATCACCTCTATCGCGAGGGCAGCGCCAGGGCCTCCTTCTGGGAAGCCGTCTTCGGCTCGAGTCTGCGCGCGAAGAACCGAACCCGGGTCTCGGCCCTGGCCGACGGCACGCGGATGTTCGAGGTTCCCCTGCTCGGGGTCGAACACGAACTCCTGCGCAGCGCCGCGGCGTGGATGACTTCGGAGGAGTTCGGCGACATGTGCCTCGAGGCCGCCACGTTGCTCTCGGGCAAGGAGGTGCGAGTCAGACTCGTCGGTCTGCAGCCGCGCGGGCAGGCCGTGGCCTCGTTCGCCCTAAGGTTCGAGCCGGACAATCCGGGTACGGTCATCGGACCCGCCGTTCCGGGAGCGTTTCGATCCTGGTTTGGAGCGGAAGGTTCGCGCATCGCGCTTGAGACTCTGATTCCTTTCGGCTTCACGCCGCAGTTGTAGCGGGAGACCTCGCATGATCATCTTGAACCCCGGCCGCGTTCGTTTGAGCGCGGCGATGCTCGCCATGATGATCGGCGGTGGGACCGCTCTCGCGCAGAGTTCCAGCACTTCTCCCTCGGCCTCTTCGCCCTGGCGGCCCCAGATGAGCCCGGTCAGCGTCGAACTCCGCGGCCTCGCCGTGGTCAGCGACCGCGTGGCCTGGGCCAGCGGGGCCAAGGGCACGGTGATCCGCACCATCGATGGCGAGACCTGGAAAGTCCTTGCTGTCCCGGGAGCGGAGACGCTCGACTTCCGGGACATCGAAGCCTGGGACGACAAGACGGCCATGGCCATGAGCATCGGTCCCGGCGAGGCGTCCAATGTTTACAAGACCACGAATGGCGGCGCCACCTGGAGGCGCGTTTTCGCGAACCGGGAGCCGACCGGCTTCTGGGACGCGATCACATTCTGGGACCGCCTTCATGGCGCGCTCTTCGGGGATCCGGTGCGCGGACGCTTTCAGGTCTACACCACCGGCGACGGCGGTGAATCGTGGAAGCCGGCGCCCGACGCCTCGATGCCCGTGGCCCTCGAGAATGAAGGCGGCTTTGCCGCGAGCGGGTCGTGCCTCACGAGCGGTCCCGGAAAAAGACTGGCCTTCGTGACCGGAGGCGCATCCGAATCCCGCGTTTTCGTTTCCACCGATGGTGGGCGTGCCTTTCAGGTCTCGACCTCACCGGTTCCCGCAGGGGCCGCGTCGAAGGGCCTCTTTTCGGTGGTCTGGCTCGACGAGAACACGCTTCTGACCGTGGGTGGCGACTACCTGGAGCCGGCTCTCCCGGGAGTGAAGGCGAGTCTCAGCCATGACCGGGGCGAGCACTGGACGAGCATCGGCGCAGACCCCGGCTTCCTGTCGAGCGTGGTGCGCGGCCCCGGTCACGACGCCGCGGTGGTGGCCGTCGGGCTCGCGGGCACAGGCATCAGCAACGATGGCGGCAAGACCTGGAAAGCGATCGATGCGACGCCGTACAACACCGCGGGCTTCGCCGCGGGAGCCGGGTCAAGAGCCGGCGCCGGCTGGGCGGTCGGACCGAAGGGCGTTATCGCGCGCTGGCAGCGCCCGTGAGAAGGGCCGCGTAGGCCGCCTGCACCTTTTCCCGGTACCTCACGGGGGAATACTCGCGATCCAGCAGGGCTCGGCCGTTCGCGGCGCGGCGGGCGCGCTCGACCGGGTCCTTCATCGCGGCGTCGATCCCCGCGGCAAGAGCCATCGCGGTGGGCTCGACCAGGAACGCGTTCTCGTCGGACACGACCTGGGTATGCGTTTCGAGGCGGGTGGCCACGATCGGCTTCCCCGACGCCAGGTAGGTGTAGATCTTGAACGGTGTGTTGCCGCCCAGGATCCGCGGCGACACCAGAATGTCCGCGAGAGCCATAAAGCGCGGCAATGTCTCGGGCGATTGTCGGCCGACGAATCGGCAGCGAGACAGAGAAGCGGGCCCGATTCGGGACTTGAGGAGGGCGATGTCCTCCGCTTCCCCGCCCACGAAGACGAAGACGGTTCGCTCCGAGAGTGCCGCGGCGTGGGCCAGCACCTCGATGCCCTGATAGGCCTCGAAGTTTCCGGTGTAGAGCGCCACCGGCGCGTCCGCGAGGTCGAGGTCGGCGCGCAGGCGCACCGCGGCCTCGCGGTCGGCGTCGGTCGGCGCGGACAAAAGCGGCGGATCTTCGAGGCGATGAACGGGCAGCGTCGGCCGCGCACGGCGCGCCGACTCTTCGAGTCTCGCGTTGATCACGATGGCGAGATCCGCGCGGCGGAGGGAGCGATCATGAAGCCGCCGGGCGATCGGCCAGAGCGCCCGAACCAGAATCGACTTCGACTGCGCGAGCTGCTCCCCGAGGTCCGAATCCATGTCCACCACGAACTTCAAGCCGCCGGGCAGAAAGGGCGCGACCAGAAGTGCTGACTCTTCGACGGCGTGGACCACATCGTAGGAACCGGAGCGGGCCAAGCCGATCGCCCGCCAGGCAAAAGGAACGTCCTGGGCCGCCTTTTTGAGCGAGAAGCCAGGCCGGATTCTTCCCCTCGCGAGGCGCATCGATCGAAGATGCCGCACCCGCGGCGCGCTCCACGCTTCGCCTTGCGGGAAGGTCAGCAGGTCGACGTCATGTCCCAGCTCGCCCAGCGTCCGGGTAAGTGCCGCCACCGCGAGCGGCGTGCCTCGCACCTCATAGAAGGGCTGCGGCGCGAGGAAGAGAACGCGCAAAGAGCGTCAGTGAGACAGAAAGCGCTCGGCGTCGATCGCGGCCATGCAGCCGGTGCCCGCCGCGGTAACGGCCTGCCGATACTGATGATCGGCCACGTCGCCCGCGGCAAAGACCCCGGGAATGCTGGTCGCGGTGCTGCCCGGCTTCGTGATGAGATAGCCGCTCGGGTCGGTCTCGAGTTGGCCCCCGAAAACCGCGGTGTTGGGTTCGTGGCCGATGCCCATGAAGACCCCGCCGCACTCGACTTCCTGCGTCTCGCCCGTCTTGAGGTTGCGGACGAGCGCGCCGCGCAGCTTCCCTTCGGCCTTACCGAGGTACTTCTCGATCGCGGAATCGAGGAGCCACTCGATCTTCGGGTTCTTCTGAGCCTTGTCCTGCATGATCTTCGAAGCGCGCAAGGCGGCGCGACGATGGACGATGGTGACCTTCGACGCGAACTTGGTGAGAAACGTCGCCTCTTCCATCGCGGTGTCCCCTCCGCCCACCACGAGGACATGCTTGTTCTTGTAGAAGAAGCCGTCGCAGGTGGCGCAGGCCGAAACCCCGCCGATCTTCGTCCGGAACTCGACCTCCTCGTCGATCCCCAGCCACTTCGCGCGCGCGCCGGTGGCGATGATCAGCGCTTCCGCGGCGAGGTCACCGGCGCTGGTCTTCAACACCAAGGGTCGCGCCGAAAGAGCCGCCGAACTCAGGGAGCCGGTGACGAACTGAGCGCCGAAACGCTCGGCCTGCTTCCGCATCCCTTCCATCAATTCGGGCCCCAGGATCCCCTTCGGAAAACCCGGGTAGTTGTCGACGTCGGTGGTGAGCATGAGCTGTCCGCCCGCGACGTCCGTGGGATCGTCGTTCCCTCCCCCTTCGATCACCAGCGGCTTGAGTTCCGCGCGCGCCGCATAGATGGCGGCGGTCAGGCCGGCGGGTCCGGATCCAAGGATGACAACTTTGTGGTGATTCTGCGCGGGCATGGGGAGAGCTTAGCCGGGCGAGGCGAACGGGAGTTTGCCGAAAGAGACCGGGCCTCTTGCGAAATGGAGCCGGCCTACGGGTTCGGAGCCGGGGCTGGCATACTCCGTCCCGCATGAGCGTTTTCTCCTCCCGGATCGACCGCGCCTCTTCCGACTTCGCGGCAAACCTCGCCCGCATGAACGATCTCGAGGACGAGCTGCAGGCCGTCCTCGCCGTGGCCCGCGCGGGCGGCGGGGAGAGCGCGCAGAAACGGCAGCGCGAGCACGGGAAGCTTCCGGTGCGCGAGCGTATCGATCTCCTGCTCGACGAGGGTTCTCCACTTCTCGAAGTGGGCGCCCTGGCCGCGAACGGCCTCTACGACGGCGGCGCTCCCAGCGCCGGAATCGTCACCGGCATCGGTCGGGTGTCGGGGCGCGAGGTCATGATCATCGCGAACGACGCCTCGGTGAAAGGCGGCTCCTACCTCCCCCTTACCGTCAAGAAACACCTGCGCGCGCAGGAGATCGCCCAGCAGAATGCGCTTCCCTGCGTCTATCTCGTCGACTCGGGCGGCGCCTTCCTGCCCCTTCAGTCCGAAGTCTTCCCCGATCGCGACCACTTCGGCCGGATCTTCTTCAATCAGGCGCGCATGAGCGCCCTGGGAATCCCCCAGGTGGCGGTGGTCCTCGGTTCATGCACCGCGGGCGGCGCCTACGTCCCCGCCATGAGCGACGAAACCATCATCGTCAAGAATCAGGGCACGATCTTCCTGGCCGGGCCGCCTCTGGTGAAGGCGGCCACGGGCGAGGAGGTCACCGCGGAGGAACTCGGGGGAGCGGACGTTCACACGCGTATCTCCGGCGTCGCCGACCACCTCGCACTGAACGAGCACGATGCGTTGAACCGCGCACGGGACATCGTGGCGACGCTCACCTCCCGCAAGGAAATGCCCTGGGAGGTCACTGCGCCCGAAGACCCCGCCTTCGACCCCGCTGAACTCGGTGGCGTCATCCCCACGAACTCGCGCAAGTCGTATGACGTGCGCGAAGTGATCGCGCGCATCGTCGACGGCAGCCGGTTCGACGAATTCAAGGCGCTCTACGGAACCACACTCGTCACCGGCTTCGCCCGGATCCTGGGCTTCCCGGTCGCCATCCTCGCCAGCAACGGCGTCCTCTTCTCGGAGAGCGCGCTCAAGGCCACCCATTTCATCGAGCTCGCCTGCGCCCGGAAGATTCCCCTCGTCTTCCTCCAGAACATCACCGGCTTCATGGTCGGCAAGGAGTACGAGCAACGCGGGATCGCGAAGGATGGAGCGAAGATGGTCCACGCGGTGGCGAACGCGGCGGTGCCGAAATTCACCGTGATCATCGGCGGCAGCTTCGGAGCAGGAAACTACGGCATGTGCGGGCGCGCTTACTCGCCGCGCCAGTTGTGGATGTGGCCGAACGCGCGCATCTCCGTGATGGGCGGCGAGCAGGCCGCGTCGGTTCTCGCCCAGGTCAAGATCGATCAGGGAACCCGCGCGGGCACGACCATGACCGCCGCGGAAATCGACGCCATCAAGGCGCCCACCCTCGCCAAGTACGAGGAGGAGGGCAGCCCCTACTTCTCCACGGCGCGGCTCTGGGACGACGGCGTGATCCGACCCCGCGACACCCGGATGGTCCTCGGTCTCGGAATTTCGGCCGCATTGAACGCGCCGATTCCTGAGACCCGTTTCGGCGTGTTCCGGATGTGAGCGCGCCAAGCAAGTGCGGCCGCAGGCCCCCTGCCGCAGGATCCAGGCGGGCGCCTCCTGCCTGCCGGAGCCGAAGACAAACCCGAAACCGCCATATCGAATCGGCTCGACCGATCGCCGGGCACGGTCAGGATTCCATCGGCGTTGAAGAGGAAATGACCGGCCCCTCGACTAGTGTCCCGTAATAGAAGTACGTTGCATAAGTCGGCGTCGAGGCGCCCGGAGCGCAAGGCGCCGAGGAGGCCGCATATCCCGCATATGCAACGAGCGCGAAGCCTCCCCTTTGGGGGACGAGCAACGCGGCGATCCGGGATGCATCGGCGGCGAATTGTGTGACGTACTTCTGTTACTGAACACTAGACCCAGGAGCGCCAGTACGAAGGGTCCTCGGCCTCCATGATGCCCCTCGCGACGTGGAGCGGCTTGAAGGTATCCAGCATGACCGCAAGTTCGTCCGTCCACTTGGCCCCCACCGAGGCCTCCGTGCGCCCCGGCTGGGGCCCATGCGGGAGGCCGTCCGGGTGGAGGGTGATCGATCCGAAGGAGACGCCCTTGCGACTCATGAATTCGTTGCTCGCGTAGAAGATCACTTCATCCGACATCGCGTTGGTGTGGGCGTAGGGTGCGGGAATCGCGTCCTTGTCGAAGTCGTAGGGTCGCGGGCAGAACGAACAGATCACGTAGCCGTCCGCTTCGAAGGTCTGGTGCACCGGCGGGGGCAGATGGGTGCGGCCGACTTTCGGTTCGAAGTCGTGAATCGAGAAAGCGTACGGATAGTAATAACCGTCCCACCCAACCACGTCGAAAGGATGATGAGCGAGAACAATACGGGTCAGCGCGTCATGGGCCTTCACGATGATCTCGAAACTGCCCTTTTCATCCCGGGCCTGCAGGTTCCCGGGAACCTTGAAGTCGCGTTCCGAATAGGGCGCGCCTTCCAGGAGCTGGCCGTGATCGCCCCGATAGCGACGGGGGGCGCGCACGTAGTCGGCGCTTTCGAAGACCAGGTACCGATGAGGACCCGGGCCGAGCACGAACCGGTGCACGATGCCTCGCGGCACCACCACGTAATCGCCCTGGCGATAGGCGAGATCGCCGAAAGCGCTCTCCAGCATTCCCTGGCCTTCGGCCACGTAGATCATCTCGTCGGCCTGGCCGTTCCGGGCGAAGGCTATGTCGGTCACGGTAGGACGGGCCAGGGAGAAGGTCACATCGAAATTGAAGAGAAGCGCGGTTCGATCGAGCGTGAGGCTCGGGCCGCAGACCACCTTGCCGGAATCGAAGTGTCGATTACGAAGATCACGGTTCGGCTCGGCCTCGGGCCTCACCTCCTTAATCAGTTCGCTCGACACAATGGCGGTGGGCAGGTGGAGGTGATAGAGCAGCGACGACGGTCCGCTGAAACCGCGATTGCCGATCAGTTCCTCGTAGTGAAGCGAGTCGTCCGAACGCCGCAGGGCGGTGTGACGCTTCGCCGGGAGTTGTCCGAGCCGGTGATATCGATGCATGAAATCGCTACCTGCTCGAGAAGCCGATCTTCGCCACGACGAACAATCCGCCCAGATCGGTCTCTTCATACACCTTGGAGATGCCGCCCACTCCGATCGCGTTGGGAACGAAGGTGATTCCTCCCTCGAGGGCAAGACGGACTCGGCCCTGCTGGCGCTCGACCCCGAGCCGGCCTTCAAGCAGCCCGGACGTTCCGTCGGCCTGGTCGATGACTCCGGCGGTGTTGCTCTCCTCGCGCCAGGAGACGAAGCCAAAGCCCACGCCGAGATAGGGAGAAACCGGCCCGATCTTCCCGAATCGGAAGGCGACGGTGGCCAGACTTTGAGTCATGACGAAGTTCAGCGGATGTCCAAGACGAAACGCCTCCGAAGTCCGATCGAGGGCGAAGGCGCGCTCGCCGTCGCGGTTGATGCGCCTCACCTCCGCGCCGAAACGAAAGCGCAGCCCGCGGTCGTAAGAAAGCCCGAGACCAAACCCGATGCCGCCCTGGTCATCGAAGATGGCTTTCTCGGTTTCCGGGGAGTTCGACATCGTTCTCAAACCCGCGTCGAACATGAGGGCGAACGTGCCCGCCTGGGCCGGACCAGGGACGACGAGCAAACCGAGAACCAAGGCGGTCAGGGGAAACCCGCGACGAGGGCCCTTCATTTGCTCAGCCCCAGGCCCTTGAGCGCCTCGGCCGGGCGGATCAAACCCCAGCCGAACTGGTCGTCGCGGCCGGAGGCGCCAAGGTCCTCCGCCGTTCTCTCCATCAGCGCCTGGATGGCCTTCGGATCCTTGATTCCCTGCCTCGCGAGGAGGGCCGCCAACGCGGACACCTGGGGAGCGGCCTCCGATGTCCCGACCACGAAGTAGTAGCCGAAATTGTCGTAGCGACCCTGCGCCGCGGAACCGGGATCGAAGGTCTGTTGGAGCACGCCGTCCGGGCGGCCGTCGCCGTTGTCATCCCGGCGGATGTCGCCCCCCGGGGCCATCAGGTCGAGAGCGACGCCGAAACTCGAGTACGGGGCCTTCACCTTCCGTCCATCCACCGAACCCACGGCGATGACGTTGTCGTAGGCCGCAGGGTACTCGACCGGGCTTGTGTTGTCATTGCCCGCGGAGGCGACCACGGTGATCCCGGCCAAAACCGCCCGGTCGATGGCCGACTGCAGGGCCTGCGACCGCGTCGACCCTCCCAGGCTGAGGTTGATGACGCGGACCGGGTTCACGCCCCCCTGGCGGAACTTCACCGCGTAGTCGATCCCCTCCGCGATGCCGGAGTTCGAACCGAAACCCTCGGAGTCGAGGACCTTCACCGGCATGATGGCGCTCTGGTAGGCGATGCCCGACGCCCCGATCCCGTTGTTGGTCGCTTCGGCGATGATCGAGGCCACGTGAGTGCCGTGGAAGTTGTCGTCATTCGCGTGCGCGTCGCGAGTGAACACGTTGAAGCCGGGCAGGAACACGGTGCCGCCAAAATCGGGCGCCTTGCGGAACGGCCCGAAGTCCTCGTAGGCCACACCGGTGTCGAGGACGGCGACCGCGACGGAAGGGTCGCCCTTCTGGATGTCCCACATGCGCTCGGCCCCGATCACCTTCAGATGCCATTGCAGGTTGTAACGCTCGTCGTTCGGGGCGAAGTGAGCGTGAACCACGCCGTCCGGCTCGGCATACTCGACTTCCGACATCGAGCGGAATCGCTCGGTGAGCGAGGACGCGTCCATCCCCGCCATGGGCTCGACGACGTAGCGCCGGCCGAAGGCGCTGCGGGCCGCCCGCGCCCCGCCCGCATCGGCCACGCACCGCTCCGCGAGCCGATCGTCCGCCCCTTCCTTGAACTGCACGATCACGCGGGACGCAAAGTCCGTGCGGGGACCCTTTGCGGCCCGAAGCGCCAATTGAGAAGGATCTACGACGCGCACCCCGTCATCGGCCTGCACGGCCGGACCCGTGAAGCGAAGGCCGAACCCGATCGCGACCAAACCCCAGCCGGACAGGGCGAGCCCGAGGGTCGCGAGGATTCTCTTGCGCATAAG
The DNA here is from genome assembly GCA_031412915.1 of Vicinamibacteria bacterium. Lineage (GTDB taxonomy): Bacteria > Acidobacteriota > Vicinamibacteria > Fen-336 > JAGNNV01 > JAGNNV01. The sequence goes on from JANODX010000231.1 coordinate 65,238, forward strand.
CCTGCGAGTATAGGACGAGGGATTTGCGAGGCCCCCGGCGCGTCTCGCGTATCGTAAGGAGGTCATGAGGGCCACCTTGATACCACCCTTCGATCTCACGCGTTCCGAGACCCGACTGCTCGCTTCCTTGTCTCCGGAGTGGCGAATTCAGGAGTACCTCGACAACAGGCTTCTCTACGACACGAAGGGCGGCGCCTGTCGTTCGCCCCGCCGGGTCATGCGCGACGGCCTCTGCCAGTGCATGGACGGGGCCCTCTTCGCCGCCGCCGCTCTGCGCGTTCAGGGCCGCCCCCCTCTCATCCTGGACCTGGAAGCGGAGCAGGACACCGACCATGTCCTCGCGATCTTCAAGTCGGCGCACGGCTGGGGTGCTATCGGCCGTTCGAACTTTGCCGGCCTGCGCTATCGCGAGCCCGTGTACCGCACGATCCGCGAACTGGTGATGTCGTACTTCGACTGGTACTTCAATCTGCGCCGTGAGAAGACCTTGCGCGCGTACTCGCGACCGGTGAACCTGGCGCGGTTCGACCCCATCCACTGGATGACCTCCGACGACGACGTCTGGGAGATTCCCAATCATCTCGTCCGTATCGCTCACACGAAGATCGCTCCGCCCTCGGCCATTACCACCTACTCGAGGGTGGACCGGCGGCTCTTCACCGCGGGCCTGGTCGGGCGGCAATAGCCCTTGCTTCTCGACCGCTTCGCTCCTACGATCTCGGCCACCGAACGCCAGGCTCTCGAGGCCGGAACGGTATGGCTCGAACGAAGCATCTTCGCCGGCCGGCTCGACTGGAACGACATCGCCAGAGAGGTCTATCCAACCCTGACCGTGGCCGAGCAGGCCTTCCTCGACGGGCCCTGCGAGGCGGTGTGCCAGCTCGTGAACCCCTGGTTGGGCCAGGAGACCATGGATCTGCCGGTCGCGGCCTGGGACCTGTTGAAGCGCCAGCGTTTCTTCGGCCTCACCCTGGCCCGGGAGCGCGGGGGTTGCGGTTTCTCCGCTCTGGGCCTGACCGCGATCGTGGGGAAACTCGCTTCGCACTCCATGCCGCTCTCCGTCGCGGTCCTCATTCCCAATTCCGTCGGACCGGGCGAACTCATCGAACGGCACGGCACCGACGAACAGAAGCGCGAGTATCTCGAAGCCCTCGCCCGGGGCGATGAAATGCCCGCCTTCGCCCTGACCGAACCCGGGGCGGGG
>JANODX010000232.1:0-22991 GCA_031412915.1 Vicinamibacteria bacterium
TTGATGTGGCAACCCCGGCAACCCGCGGTTTCTTCGGCATCCAGTTTCGAATCGACGACGATGCCAATGCCGAATGGGTGTATCTGCGTCAACATAAGTCGGGGCTTCCCGATGCGATGCAATACACGCCCGTCCTCAATACCGGACTCAACTGGCAGATCTACAGTGGTCCTGGCTTCATTGGCCCGGTGGATATTCCGAAAGAGGCCTGGTTCCACCTGCGCCTGGAACTGGCGGGCGCGCAAGCCAGGCTGTACGTCACGGACATGGACAAGCCCGCGCTGGTCATGAACGGCACCATCCTCTACCGCGGTCGCAGCGAGCAGCCTGGCCTGTACACGCCAGACTTTCGGGGCTCGCAGGCTTCGCCTCTAGGCATCTGTCCCCGGGTCGCTTGGCCACGAGCGCCAGGTGTCCCAACCCACGAGGACCCAGCCGGCCGTCAGCAAGAGTGCCCACAGAACCTCGCCGCCCAGCAAATCTTTGATGATCGCGACCGGAAGTATGAGGACTATGGCCAGCCTTCGAAAGCGCCCGTAGTTCGGCGGATCGATGGGCCGGAGCGCGCCCTCGGCGGCCTCTTGGTTGCGCGGATTCCAGCGCTTGAACAATTCCCAAATGGCGATGCCCAGCCAGGCGCCGAAGAGTGCTTTCAGGCTTGGAAACTCGGTCCCGAGGGCCAGGACAAAGCACAACAGAGACATCACGAAGACCCAGATCCATCGGGTTTGGCCCTGCTCGGAAGGAAGGCCTCTCATCTCTCGGCCATCGCCGCCAGGCAGACTGTCACGTCATGGCCGGTCACGCGGCGAACGCTTACCTCGGCCATGCGCGGTTACCCTTCCCGCAACACGGCGTTTGGATCGACCCGGGCCGCGCGCCAGGCCGGCGCCCACGTTGCGGCGAGGGTGGTGGCGAGCAGGAAGGCGGACACCGCGAGAAAGGTCAGGGGATCGGTGGCCTCCACCTCGAACAGCACGCCCTCGATCGCCCGCGTCACCGACAGCGAGCCAACCAGGCCCGCGACAATACCGATCAGGGAGAGCCTGGCCCCCGAACCTACGGTGAGCACCAGGACATCACGTGGAGTGGCGCCCAGTGCCATCCTTACCGCGATCTCGCCTCTCCGCTGGGATGTTGCATAGGAAGCCACGGTGTAGATCCCCAGAGTGGCCAGGACCAGAGCAAGGCTCGCAAAGGCGGCGAGCCAGACGAACGTGAAGCGCTCCCGGGCCAGCGAATCAGCGATGAGGTCGCTCATGAAGGCCAAACTGCTCAGCGGCTGATGCGGGTCCAGGGCCACGATCGCCTCACGTACCGGCCCCGCCGCCGCGCGGATATCGGTGGAGCGGACGACGATGTTCATGACGCTGTAGGGGATCTGCTCATTGGGAACGAACAGCTCCGGTCTCCACGAAGCCGCCAGGCCATACGATTTCGCGTTGCCTACGACCCCTACAACCTCATATGTCTGCCAGTCCGCCCAGAAGAATCGGAGAGTCTGACCCAGAGCACTCCGGCCCGGCCAGGCTTTTTCGGCCAGGGCCTGATTGACCACCACCACCCGGGGCGAGTTCGCCCGATCAGTCTGCATGAAACCCCGGCCCAGAGCCATCGGCATTCCGATCGCCTCGAAGTACCCGGGAGTGGCGGCGCGAAAGCGGGCCTTGGCCGCAGCGGAGCGGACCGGTTCGGGCTCATCGAGGCGATGGTAGGGAACATCGAAGTCGATGCCAAAAGGATTCATCGGGAGCACGGTGACCGCACCCGCGGCGGTCACGCCCGGGAGGTGGCGGAGGTTCTCCGTGAGATCGCGGATGTACGCCGCCTTGCGCTCGTTTTCCTCATACTTCTCACCGAGCGAGATGCGCGCAACCAGCGCCCCCTCCGGGTGGAATCCCGGATCGACACTCATCAGCCGAAGCAGGCTCTGCGTGAAGAGTAAGGCGGCGGAAAGGAGAATCAGAGTGAGCGCGACCTGGCCAACTACGAAGGTGCTCCTGGCTTTGCCCTGTCTCCTCCCGCCGTTGATGTTCCTCCCGCCACCCTCCCGAAGGCCCTGGGCCCCCAAGCCCCAAGCCGCGTCACAACCGGTCACAAGGCCGCACAACCCCGCGGTGAGAATCGACAGCAGGGCGGTGAAGGCGAGGGTTGTGGCGTCGACCCGGATGTCGCCGAGGCGCGGGAGCTGGCCCAGGCCGAAGGACTTCACGACGCCGACGATTCCCGATGCGAGGATCACGCCGAGTGCTCCACCCGCGAGCGACACGATTCCGGCCTCGACCAGGAGTTGTCTCATGATCCGGATCCGCGATGCGCCCATGGCCGCCCGGATCGCCATCTCGGCTCGCCGCTCCGTGTTCCGGAGAAGGAACAGATTGGCCGCGTTCGCGCATGCGATCAGGAGCAGCAGACCCACTGCCCCGAGCACCAGAAGCAACGGGCGGCGGACTCCGCCCACGATTTCATCCATGAGGGGCGCGGCCGCAATTCCCCGACCCCGATTGCTGTTGGGAAAGGTCGCCGCCAGTCCTGACGCCACGCGGTCGAGTTCGGCCTGGGCCTGAGCGTAGGTCACCTCGGGCTTCAGGCGAGCCAGGACCTGGAGGTAGGTCTGCCCGCGGTCGGTGTCACCTGGCCGAATGCCGATCTTCAGCCACACGTCGGCGTCTCCGGCGGGGTTTACGAAGTCCGCGGGGAGAACACCCATGACGCTCATGTCCTTGCCCTCGATCTGAACCGTGGATCCCACGACCGAAGGCCTTCCGCCCAGTTGGCGTCGCCAGAAGCCATCGCTGATGAGGACCGTCCGCGCGGGCGCTTCCGCATCTTCCTCGGGAGTGAAGGTTCGTCCTTGCGCCGCGCTCACGCCGAGGACCTCGAAGTAGTTCGCCGAAACGAAACTCGCCCGCAGCTCCACCGCGGGCGTGTCGCTGGTCAGAGTGAGGGTGGCGGGGCGTTGCCAGGCCGCGAAACCGGCGAAGAGCCCGGCCTGTTTGCGCCAGTCCTCGAGGTTCGAGACCGACGTCATCTCTTTGGAGCCACCCTTGGCAAGGTTGGTTTCGAAGAGCCTCACCAGTTGCTCGGGCTGGCGATAGGGCAGAGGCTGCAGCAGCACAGCGTTGACGAGGCTGAAGATCGCGGTGTTCGCGCCTATGCCCATTCCGAGGGTCAGGACCGCCACTACCGAAAAACCGGGCCGGCGAGCCAGACCTCGGGCGCCCTCTTTCAGCTCGCGCCAGAAGTCACGCATGGATCCGCCGTCCGCACCCATCACGGTCGAGGACCCGGTGGGAACGCGCCGGTGGGCGCCGTGCTCGATGCCTCGAAGCGTACGATCTCGTACCGCCATGACCCGTCCGCGCGAGCTCCCCATTTCGGATAGCGAAGATCGCCCGATCGGGTGAGCGGCCCGAACGCCGTCCCCAACGTGTCGCCGCCCGTGCCGAACAACATCGGCTCGCCCTTTTGGTTCAGCACGAACCAGTTGAGCACGGTCGCATCGGGTCTGAGAACCTCGAGGCGAGAGGCACCGACCGTCCGGAAGCGCAAAGTGGGGTCCCGCCTGGCGATCCGGTGGAGTGTCCGATAGACGTTCGCCTCCCACCACGCGCGGTCGGACTCGTGTTGTGCCTCGGTCATTGGGACTGGTCCGCCGGCGTTGGTTTCGCGTGCGCCGGCCCCCTTCGCGATCCATCGCGCCCGTTTGAAGTGACTGTTCTCCGCGGAGAAGCGAACCCGGGGCTCGGAAAAGTCATTCCAGATCCGGTTTACGAATGGCTCCGCGATGTCCAGGTCATCGTGGACGGCCTCGACATGGACAAAGGCGACGCTCGACCAGGCCTCGCGCCCGCCCATCGCAGCAAGGAGGGTCTCCGCGAGTTTTTCCGGAGAAGCCGGGGTCTTCTCCTGAGCCATCGCAAAGGTGTTCATCCCGCTGGCCATCAGCGCGGCCAGGACCGATTGGAGGAGCCATCGTCTCACCGGCTGACACCGTAACGAGGGATCGTCGAGTGGCGGCGAGAAGCCTGTGGCTCAAACCCGGCCTCATCGCAACTCGCCACGCTGGTTCGCGAAAGCGGAGCCCGGGCGGGGCCGGTCTGTGACGGGCCAACCCCGCTTGTTTTACCTGCGCTCCGACCGGCCAGCGAGCGGAGTCGGCAGAGTACCCTTCTCATTGGAAAATGACGGTGGCTATTCCGCTCGAAGGGCGACCAGTGGGTCGACCTTCGCCGCGCGGTACGCTGGCAACACGCAGGCGACCAGCGCAATCGCCCCAAGGGCAACCGCCGCGCCGACGAGCGTAGGCACATGGAGCGCCGGCACGCCGTAGAGCGAGCTTTGCATCGCCTGCCCGGAGATCGCCGCTCCGACCAAGCCAAGCCCCAATCCCAGGCCAAGCAACTTCAGGCCTTGCGTCAGAAACTGTTGGCGCACTTGCGCTGGCCGCGCGCCCAGAGCCATTCGCACGCTGATCTCGCGCTGTCGTTGCGCCACCGCGTAGCTGAGCACGCCGTAGGTGCCCACCGCCGTCAGCAAGAGTGCGGTGAACGCGAAAAGGGCGGTCAGTAACGCCGGGGAACGTCGCGCCACGAGGCTTTCGGCCACCCGCGATTCCATCGTGCGGAATTCTGCGGCGGGCAGTTCGGGGTCCACCATACGTATCGCGCGGCGCAGCTGCGCGGTCATCAATTCCGGCGCCAAGCTCGTCCGCACAGCCAGGTAAAAGTTCAAGCTGCCTCGGAACCGAAATGGGAAGTACACGGCCCCGCTGGCGCTCTTGTCGGTGAGCGAAGCTTGCTTCACCGCGCCGACAACGCCGACCACGGTGAAGGCCTCCGCATCCGATTCCTGGGCTGAGCCGCCGAAGAGCTGCTTGCCGATCGCCTCGCCCTCCGGCCAGTGTCGGGCTACGAAGTCTTCGTCAACGACGCAGACCCTTTCCAGGCGGTGGTTGTCGTCTTCGGTCAGGACCCGACCGTTCCGCAGCGGAATCCCCATCGCGCCAAAGTAGTCTCCGCCCACTCCATAAGTGTAGTAGCCGCGCGGCGACTCTCCGGGTTTGGGGCGTTGGTTCTTCACGGTGACGGCGCTGAATGTGTTGGAGCCGTCGAGAGGAACGGCCCGGGTGAGACCCACCGCCGACACGCCGGGCACCGCCTGCAATTCGCCGATTAGCCGATCGGTGAAGGCGATGACCGCGGCGGTGTCGCGGTAGTTCACACCCGGCAGACTGATTTGGGTCGTATGGATTCCTTCCGACCGGAATCCGGGCGACGTCGCCAGCGCCTTTTGAAAGCTGAGTCCCAGCAAGCAAGCCCCGGTCAGCAGCACAAAGGCGAGTGAGATTTGCGCGACGGCGAACCCGTGCCGCAGGCTCTGGGCCGCCCGGTTGCCGGTGCTGCCGCGCGACTCCGACTGCATGGCGCTCGCGAGGTGCTGCCGGATGCTGAACCACACGATGGGCAGTGCCATGGACACGCCGACCACGATGACGCCCGAAAGTGCAGCCAACGCCCACCGCCAGTCGGGTGAAATCTGGACGCCGAGTGGCAAACGATCCGCGCCGAGAGCCATCAGCAATTTGACGCCGATCACACCGAAACCCAGGCCCAACGCCCCTCCCGCCCCGGCAAGCACGAAACTCTCGTTCAGCGCCTCGATCACCACGTGAAGACGACTTGCGCCCAGCGCCTGGCGCACCGCGATCTCCTTGGCCCGGCCGCTCGCACGAATCAGCAGGAGATTAACCAGGTTCACCGCGCCAATCACCAGAAGGAGCAGGCCGCCCGCCTGGGTCAGGAGCAGAACCGGTCGGATGCCCGCGACGTGGTCGTCCCGCAACCCTACGACAACGGTGCGGAATCCGGCATCCGCCGCGAATTTCTCATCCGCGCCGCCTTTCCCCAACTGATGGTTGTGCCGGTCGATCTGGGTTTGCGCGTCGCTGAGGCGGTAAGCCGGTTTGAGCCGGGCCACGATGATCATTTCGCTGCCCCCGGAGTGTCGTTGGCCGGAGGCGCGCTGCTCGGGGTTCGAAACGAAGGGCAAGAAGAGCCTCGCCTCCGACGAGAGAAAGCGAAATCGAGGCGCCAACACGCCGACGATTGTCTTTTGCCGCCCGTCGACCCTGAGCTCTCGCCCGAGGACGGCCGGATCGGCGTCGAGATACTGGCGCCAGTAGGCGTCTGTGAGAATTGCTACGTCCGCCGTCTCGTAGGTGGTCTCCGTCTCGTCGAATGTGCGGCCCAAGACTGGATTCGCACCGAGGGTTGCAAAGAACTCCGGCGACACTCGCATCACGGCTTCGCGCATGGTCGAGCGGGTGTCTCCCACACTGACTGAGCCTTCGCGATAGAGCGCGAGTCCGGAAAAGGCCTCGATCTGACCGCGCCGCTCGTAGTAGTTCGTGATCGACGAGCCGTCACGGTTCACCCCCGCCTTCGGGTACGTGTTGTACATGGTCACGAGCCGGTCGGCGTCCGGGAACGGCAGTGGGCGCAGCAAGACCGCGTCGACGACAGCGAAGATCGCGAGATTCGCGCCCAGGCAGAGTCCGAGGGTGAGCAGCGCCGTCGCGGTGAATCCTGGGGACTTGGCCAGCGTTCGCAGCGTGTAGCTCATGACTTCCGCCCGGTGCTCAAGGGCGAGCGCACGAACGATGCGGAACCGGCGCCGTGCCGCGTGTCGTAAACAGGATGGGCGTCGTCCCGATGGCAAGAACTCACCGCCACGGGGCGGACCTTGACCATCGTCCTGTCGGCGATGAGCTGTCGGTTCATCCCCGTAGGTGTTACACGTCCCGTGCCAAGGCCAAGAACGGCCCTTGCGAGGCATTCGCCCTCAACTCTGGTCCGCGATTGGGACGCTCTGTCCCGGAACCGGACGGTGCGTCGGCTAACCAGATTATTCACCGGGAATCGTCGTTGGTTCAAGAAACCGACGCTGTTCCCAGCCGTCCGTGCCCCTTCGGGCTCGCTTCGGCGGCGCCACCTCAACCTTCGACCACCGAGGCGCGTCTTAACAACATCGACCGGTGGCCGCGACGCGCACCGGACCTCAAACAGGAGAACCATGAACATTGCGATCACGCTGGCCTTGGCGGCGACGACGGCGGCGGCAAGCAACGCCGGAACTGGAGATGTCTCAGTAGTGGAGGCCAGGGTGGCGGTTCGGGGGGCCGAGCTGGCGGTTTCCCTCGCCCTGCCCATTGCGCTCTCGACAACCAACCCGGGTCAGCCCGTGCCGGTGGTGCTGATCCTCCCAGGCTCCGGGCCTGCCACCCGCGCCGAGTCCCGGTCGTTCGCAGAGCCCTTTCTGAAGGCGGGAATCGCGGTGCTGACCATCGACAAGCGTGGCTGCGGCGCGTCTTCGGGCTCGTGGCTTACGTCATCGCTCGAAGACATGGCCGCCGACGGCCGCGTGCTTCTCGATTGGCTCAAGGCTCGGGCCGAGGTCGACGGCGCACGGGTGGGGTTGGTCGGCGTGAGCCAGGGAGGCTGGGTGGCGCCCCTGGTAGCCGCCGGGCGGTCGGATGTGGCCTTTCTGATCACTCTGACTGGAGGAGGAATCAGCCCGCGGGCGACCGAAACGTTCGACTACGAACGGAACCTGCAGCGTGGAGGAGTGTCGGGCCCTGCGCTTTTGGCCGCGCGCAAGACTATCGGCGCCTATTTCGACTTCTTGTCAGGAAAGGCGCCGCGTTCCGAAATTGTCGCTCTCCTCGACTCTGGAAAGGATCAGGGCTGGCCTGAAGCGCTTGGCATCAATCGGGTGCTGCCCAGTGATTCACAACGTCCCGCCTGGTCGTGGGTGGCGACCTTCGACCCTGGGCCTTCTATCAGCAGTCTTCGCATCCCGGTGTTGACCTTGATCGGCGGGCGCGACCGCGATCCCGCGGCAGAAGTAGGCGCGTGGCAGGCCGCTCTTCTTGAGAACGGCGATCCGCGCACGGAGATCCGGGTGGTACCGAGCGTAGGCCATGTGTTGACCCTGGGTGAGTCTCATATGCGACGAGACTTCAATAACCAGGCTCTTGCCGCCATGGCCTCCTGGGCCGCCGCGATTGTGCGGCTATAGACACCTCCATACCTGAGCACCCCTGGAATCGTCTTCGTAAAGAGGAAGCCGGGGTCTACGAGTCGTACGTGGACCTCGAAGCGGAAGCGTGGACGCGCATGCGAGTGGTGGTCGAGGGGTCGAAAGCCAGCCTCTACGTGAACGGGACGGAGCAGCCCTGCCTCATTGTGAACGACCTCAAACACAGGGCGCGGGGCGGATCCATCGCTTTGTGGATTGGAGCGGGGACCGAGGCGTACTTCTCGAACCTCCGGATCGAGCGGCGCTGAAAGTCCTATTCGTCGCGCAAAGCCCGGGAACCTTCTCCCTCTCCCGCACGTCTAACCAAGCAAGGGTAGGTGTCTGTTCATTTTTTCGAACACCTCCCAAACCACGACATATTCCCGGAGGTTCAGAAAGACCCGTGCGACACCCATCCCTGATAGCGGCGCTGGTTCTTGCCGCGACACCCCTGGCCGCGACCGCGGCCGAGACCCTCAAGGTCCCCTTCGAGTATCACAAGCTCGACAACGGTCTCAAGGTCGTCCTCTCGAAGGACGCCACGGCGCCCACCGCAACCGTGACCGTCTACTACAACATCGGCTTCCGCACCGAGCCGAAAGGAAGAACCGGCTTCGCTCATCTGTTTGAACACCTGATGTTCCAGGGCTCGAACAATCTCGGGAAGATGGAGTTCGTGAAGCTCATCCAGAAGAACGGCGGGGTGATGAACGGGTCCACCCGATTCGACTTCACCAACTACTACCAGGTCGTTCCCGCGAACACCGTGGAAACCGTGCTCTGGGCCGAGGCCGATCGCACGAAGGGTCTCGCCATCAACCAGGACAACCTGACCAACCAGCAGGGGGTGGTCAAGAACGAGGTCAAGGTCAATGTCCTCAACCAGCCGTACGGCGGTTTCCCGTGGATCGACATGCCCATGACCGCGAACACGAACTGGAACAACGCTCACAACTTCTACGGTGATCTGGCCGAGCTCGACGCCGCCACCCTGCAGGACGCGAAGGCCTTCTTCGAGACCTACTACGCTCCGAACAACGCCGCGCTCGTGGTTTCCGGCGATATCGATCCCGTCCAGACCCTCGCCTGGGTGAAGAAGTACTTCGGTTCCATCAAGGCCTCGGCCCCGGCCCGCAAGCCCGACATCTCCGAGCCCCGCCAGGAGCAGGAGAAGCGCGCGGTCAAGGAGTATCTCGAGGCCCCGCGGCCGGCCATCGCGGTGGCGTACCACGCGCCGAAGCGCATGACCCCCGAGTACTTCGCCATGGGCCTCATCGACCAGATCCTGCTCCAGGGAAAGGACAGCCGCTTCTATCAGGCCCTGGTTCAGGGCAAGGGCTACACCGATGATGTCTCGGGCGGCATCAACTCCGATCTCGGCAACCTGTTCGACATCAACGGGCCGACCTTCTTTCAGGCCTACCTCTTCCACGACAAAGGCACTTCGCCTTCCGCCATCCTCGATACCTTTGATAGAGAGGTCGAGAAGCTGCGCTCGGCCCCCGTCGACCAGGCTACGCTGGACCTCGCGAAGGTGAAGGCGCGCTCATGGCTCTATGCCCAGATGGAGGACTTCTACGGCTTTGGCCGCGCCAATCTGCTGGCTTCTTTCGCCTTGTTCGACGACGATCCGGGCAAGATCAACACCCTCGAGGCCGAATTCGCGAAGGTCACCCCGGAACTCATTCAGAAGACGGCGCAGGAGTATCTGCGCAAGACCAACCGCACCATCCTGACCGTGCCCGGCAAGCCGGAGCCGCCGAAGGTTCAAAAGCTGGTCGGATTCTGAGGAGACCCCCATCATGACCAACTCGAAACTTCTCACCCTCCTCGGCGCGACGCTCCTCACTGCCTCTCCGGCCTTCGCTCAGGCGCCCGCGAAAGAGGCGCCGCCTGCTCCCGGACCGGCCCGGGATTTCGCGGTTCCCGCACCCAGGGTCTTCACCCTCGACAACGGCCTTCGGGTCACGCTCGTGAACTACGGCAACATGCCCAAGGCGGACATCAGCTTGTTTGTCGCCGCGGGCAACAGCTATGAATCGCGCGACGAGGTGTGGCTGGGCGACCTCACCGCGCAGCTCATGCGCGAGGGCACGACCACCAGGACCGGTCCCGAGATCTCGAAAGCGGCCGCGAAGATGGGCGGAGAGGTGGACATCAGCGTGGGCGCCGACACCGCGAGCGTCACCGGCTCCGCGCTCTCCGAATTCGCTCCCGATCTCGCGAAGCTCGTGGCCGACCTCGCGATGAACCCGAAGTTTCCGCCCAGCGAGTTGGATCGCCTCAAGGCCGACAACTTGCGCCGTCTGTCCATCGCGAAGAGCAGCCCGCAGCAGATGGCGACCGCGAAGTTCCGCGAGGTCATCTATGGCGATCACCCCTATGGCCGGATCTTCCCGGCTGAGGAGCAGCTCAAGGGCTACTCCCTGGCGCAGGCCAAGGGGTTCTACGAATCAAACTGGGCGGCCTCGCGGGCGCGCCTGTATGTCGCGGGGCGGTTCGACAGGGTTGCGGTGGAGGCGGCGATTCGCGGCGCCTTCTCGGGCTGGAGGAAGGGAGCGATGTCCAACCCGGCCCCGCCCAAGCCCCGCTCGGAGCGCGCGGTGTACATCGTGGACAAGCCCGCGGCGGTTCAGACGACACTCACGGTCGGCCTGCCCACCATCGATGCCAGCCACCCCGATGCGATCCCGCTCGCGGTCACCAATAACGTGCTCGGCGGCTACTTCTCGTCGCGCATGACCTCGAATCTGCGCGAGAGCAAGGGCTATACCTACTCGCCTTTCTCCCAGGTCTCGAACCGGTATCGCGATGCCACGTGGGCCCAGAACGCCGACGTGACCACCGCGGTCACGGGCGCCTCCCTCAAGGAGATGTTCTACGAGATCGAGCGGCTGCGGGCGGAGGCGCCAAGCGAGGCCGAGCTCGAGTCGGCGAAGAACTACATGCTGGGGACCTTCGTCCTGCGCAACTCCGACCGCTTCGGGATTCTGAGCCAGCTCGAGTTCATCAGCTTTCACGGTCTCGCCGCCGACTATCTGAACACTTACGTGGGCAAGGTCCGCGCCGTGACACCCGCGGTCGTCCAGCAGATGACTCAGAAGTACATCGACGACGCCAGGGTGGCGATCATCGCGGTCGGCGACCGCAAGCTGATCGAGGACCAGGTGAAGCCGTACGGCCCCTCCGGTCAATGACGCTGAATCGACGCGAGTTCGTTCAATTGGCCGCGGCCATGGGGGCCTCGCTGGCGTGGGGCGGCTCGGCTCGAGGCTCAGCCACCGGTTGGCACGAGCGGCGCGACCTTTACCCGGAGGGCGTCGCGTCCGGCGATCCCGATTCGAGCAGCGTCATCCTCTGGACTCGGCGGCCGTTCGAGGCGGGCGAGAGACGTGTGCTCACGGTGGAGGTTGCCGAGGATGAGGCGTTCCTGCGGGTCGTCGCCAAGGCCCCCGCGCCGGTCTCAGCGGAATCGGATTGGACGACGCGCGTGCTGGTCGGTCATCTCAAGCCTGCGCGCGTCTACTGGTACCGCTTCACCGACGGAGAGGGGAACGGTAGCCGCGTCGGCCGGACGATCACCGCGCCGCTTGCGAACGATGCACGGCCGGTCAATTTCGCCTTTGTCAGCTGCCAGAGCCTCAATGAAGGCAAGCTCAACGGCTATCGCCGGATGATCTTTGAGGATGAGCGCGAAGCACCCGCCGATCAACTCGGTTTCGTTCTCCACCTCGGTGATTTCATTTACGAGGTCGTCCAGTATCCCGACGAGCTAAAGACGCGGTACGACCGCACGATCTACGACGTCGGCCGGATTCCCGATGGCGGTCGAACCGACAAACTCCATTATCCGCTGACGGTCGACGGCTATCGCGTCGTTTACAAGGGCTACCTCGCGGATCCCGACCTGCAAGACGCGCGAGCGCGTTGGCCGTTCGTCGCCATCTGGGACAATCACGAATTCTCCTGGCAGGGCCGGCAGAGCATCGTCCAGGCGGGGGGCGATCCGCAACCGGGCCAGACGGTCAAGGTCGCCGCCAACCAAGCATGGTTCGAATACATCCCCGCGCGCGTGAAGACGCCGAGCGGATCGCTCGACACGTTCGGCGTGATGGCGGTGAAAAATGCGCCGATAGAAAAGTGGGACGACAGTGGCCTCGGGAGCGAACCCAACAATCTGAAGGCCATCAACAGCCTGATCGCCTATCGGACTTTGCGCTACGGCCGGCACCTCGATCTCATTCTTACCGACCAGCACAGCTTCCGCGGCGACGACCCGACCGATGCGGAGGGCGTGGGCAAGATTTACGATCCGACTTTCAACGGGATGTTCTCTGAACCGGCGATGATCGCGCTCGATGCCGGCCGCACCTTCAACTCCGGCAAGCCGCCCGCCGAACTCCGCTTTGGCGACATAAGCATCCCCAATCCGCGAAAGGACTCACCGCCGCGCACGTTGCTCGGGACCCGTCAGAAGAAGTGGTTCATGGACCAACTCCGTCGGTCCACGGCAACCTGGAAGATCTGGGGCAATTCTCTCGGCGCCCTCGATTTGCGGGCCGACCCGCAGAACCTTCCCGATGGACTGACCAAGCAGAAGTGGCCGGCTGACACCTTCGCGCAGATCGGCAGCGGCGATTATGGCAGCGCCTACCACGAGCGTGGCGAAATCTATGACCTCGTCCGCGATTCGAAGATCACCGGATTCGCCATCGTGTCGGGCGACCGGCACAGCTTTTGGGCTGGCTATGCCGCATCCCTATTGCCACCCGCCAAGTTCGAGCCGGTCGGGATCAGTTTCGTCGGCGCCTCGCTGGCCAGCCCAGGGGCGATGGAGGCCTATGAGCACAGACTTCCCAAGGATCATCCGCTCCGTTCGCTGTTCCTGGCCGATCGGCCAGCGGGTAAGCCCGAATGGACCTACAACATGCTCCTCAAGCACGGCGTGCGCTCGTGCCTCGAATACGCCAAGAGTTTGGACCTGAAGCGCGCTCACGCCGTTTCCAATCCGAAACTCTCCCCGCATCTTGAATTCGTGGACATGGGAGGTCATGGCTTTGCCACGGTCCGGCTCACCGGCGATGAAATGCGAACCGAGTTCGTTTGCATTCCACGCCCGATCACGCGCAGCGATCGCCCCGATGGCGGTCCCCTTCGTTACCGGGTCGTCCACACGGCATCGCTCTGGAAACCGGGCGAGCGGCCTTTGCTGCGCCAGCAAGTCGTTGAGGGCGATCCCGGCCTTTCGATCTGACATGGCTCCAGAGGGCTGTGAGCCTATGCCGGGGGCTGTGGCGCAGGCTTCGCCGTATCGGCGTTTGGCGGCGCAAGGGTTGGAAGAACCTCTCGCGCTACCTCGGCGATCGCATTGTGAGCCCCCATGCTATAGGCCGAGTTTGTGGCGACGAGAAGACCGTTGCCGGTCTCGGGAAACAGCCAGACGTCCGCGATCCACACGGCGTCCGATCCTGAATGGAAGATGGCCGGCCCCTGCCGTCCCATCACGCTCGGCGCAACCTGCCAGCCCAAGCCGTCAGTGCGGGCCCGTGGCGCCGATGTCTCCGGGGGGCATATGCGCGGTCTGGAGGAGTTTATAGGTCGTGGGCTTGAGCAGACGCCCCTTTCCTCGAGATCCTTGCAGCTGATCGATGCAGAACTGCGCCCAGTCGCTCATCGTCATCCGCACCTCGCCAGCGCCGTTGAAGATTGCCGGGTTGCTGTCCTTGGGCTGCTCAACATGCCCATTCATGTGCCCTTGGAGTTCAGTGTCCCTGGCTTCGTCGAACGTCGCTGACTTCATACCCAAAGGCTTGAAGACCATCTCGTGCATGAGCTGTTCGTAGGGTCGGCCGACCGCCCTTTCGGCGATAGCCGCGGCCAGGATGAAGTCGGTGTTGGAATACGAGTGACGGGTCCGTGGTAACGCGACAGGCGGATCGGAGAGCGCAGCCTGGAGATAGTCCAGCCTTTGCTCAGGCAAGGGTCGTCGGTCCGCGAAAATGGAGTTGACGTAGGCTTCATCGGTTTCCGCCCGCGAGACGGTCTCGGGCAGTCCTGCGAAATGAGAGAGCAGATCGAGCAGGGTGACGTCCCTGTACTCCGGGCTCATGCCTTCGGCCAGCTTCGGCAACATGGCGTCGAGGCGGGTCGACCAGCTCAGCTTGCCCTGCTCAACGAGGCGGCCAACGAGGACCGCGGTCATCGCCTTGGTGTCAGAGCCGAGCAGCCATCGCTCATTCGTGCGCACGGGCTCTGTACCGCCAACCCTGCGGACACCGCGCACAATTTCAGGATCAGCGGCGCCTCCACGGATCACCACCGCGGACATGGAAGGAATCTTATGGGCGGCCAAAACGCGTTCGACCGTGGCTGCCACAGGCGGCGACTCGGCGAAGGCCTCTCCGATTGCCATAAAGATAGCCGCGACTGCCATAACTGTGACGTTGAACCGCATTGTTGTAACTCCCAAATAGAACTCATACGACGAAATGCCACGGTGTCTGGCTGTTCTCGCGCGTCGCTCCCCTCGCGCGACGGCGCGTCCTTCTCGCGGGCCGGCGTGTGGCGCCGAAGTCCTACTCATTGCGCAGAGCCGTGGCCGGCGCCACCCTTGATGCGGTTCGAGCCGGAACATAAGTTGCGGCGAGCCCGACGACGAGCAGTGTGAAGGTTCCGGCGAAGAATGACAAGGTATCGCCGGGCTCGACGCCGAAGAGCAACGCGCTGAGTAGCCGGCCCGCGAAGACCGAGCCCAGCAGCCCCAGCGTTGATCCGGCGGCGATCAAGGCCATTCCCTCTCCCACCACGAGACGCGTGATCTGTTCGGGACGTGCTCCCATGGCCAGGCGCACCCCGATCTCGCGGGTGCGGCGGGCCACCGAATACGCGAGCAGCCCGTAGACGCCGACGGCGGCGAGCGAAGTTGCCAGAGCCGAAAATCCCATCAGCACCAGCGTGTTGAAGCGCGGCTGGGCCGTATCCCGGGCGATGGCGAGGGCCAGAGCTGTTGGATTGCCTACCGCGAGCGAACCGTCGAACCGCGCGACCGCAGCGCGCACTGAGGGAACGACGGACAGAGGATCGAGCCCGACCTTCAGCAGGACCTTCATGCCCCGCTGAGGGAACTGCTGGGCGGAAATGTAATACGTCGGCTCCGGCCTCGTGGCGATGCCGAGGGAGCGGACGTCCGTGGCGACGCCCACGATCTGGAAGCGGGAGGGGGCTTTCGATCCCCACGTGAAGGACGGCGTGCCGAGGGCCAGCCAATGACCCAGGGGATCCTCGCCCGGGAAGTGGCGATCCACGAACGCCTGGCTCAAGACAACCGCGCCGGTGGCCCCCTGGGCGTCGCGCTCGTCCAGGGGACGCCCCGCGACCAGCGGCGTCTGGAGCGTCTCGAAATATCCTGGTCCGACGATCGCGAGGCGTGCCGCGAGAGAATCCTCGGTCTGGGGCCGGTCCTCGATGCTGAACACATCGATCCAGTTCGAAGCGAGCGGCGAGTCATAGGCGATGGTGGCGGCCTTGACCGCAGGGAGACCCCTGAGCCTTTCGACCACTTCGGCATAGGCGGATGTGATTTGCGCCGGTTCCGCATAGCGTGGGGACAGGGTCAGGTCGAAAGTCAGGATCCCTTCCGGTTTGAAACCCGGATCGACGCGTCGCAACTGATCGAAGCTGCGTCCCAGCAGTTCGGCACCGGTCAGCAGCACCAGAGCGAACGCCACCTGCATTACGACCAGGCTTCGGCGCGCGCGTTGCCGTCGACGGTCGGGCGCCGGCCCGCTCTCCTTCAGACCGAGGCTCGGGTCGTGGGAAGAGGCGAGCCATGATGGGCCAAGACCGAAGGCAAGACCGGTCAGCAGGGATGAGAGAAGAGCGAAGGCCAGAACCCGGCCGTTGACCGCGACTTCGGCCAGGCGGGGCACGTCACCGGGAAGGGCGGACACCACAGCGCCAACCCCCAGAGCAGCGAGAAAACACCCCAGAGCGCCGCCGAGCAGAGAGAGAAGAAGGCTCTCGGTGAGCAGAAGTGCGGCCACCCGCCCTCGACTGGCGCCGAGAGCACGACGCACTGCGAGCTCGCGTTCCCGACCGGCGGCTCGAGCCAGCAGCACACTCGCCACGTTCGCGCACGCGAGGAGAAGGACCAGGCAGACCGCGCCAAGAAGCAGCCGGAGAGCGGGTTTCACGTTACCGAGAAGTTCGACGTCAAGGGGTGTCACCATGGCGCCCTCTCCTTCGTTGGTCCCTGGGTACTGAGCCGCCAACCTCGTGCCGAGCGCGCTCATCTCCTGCTGTGCCTCTTTCAGGCCCACATCTTCTCGAAGCCTCGCCACCACGCCCAGGACGTGGCTGTCCCGGTTCGCGGCGCGCCTTCCATCCATGCGCATCGGGACGAACAACTGCTGATGCCGCTGCTCGAACGAGATGCGGCCCGAGGCGGTCGGCCAGCTTGGGTAGAGGCCGGGTGCGGCCACGCCAATCACGGTGTGGGGAGTTCCATCGAGCAACACGCTGCGGCCCACAATCGCCCTGTCGCCGTTGAAGCGTCGCTGCCACAACTCAGCTCCCAGAATGACGATCGCGTGGCCTCGCTCCTCGTCTCTGGCCAGGAACAGCCGTCCGAGTTCCGGCGCCACACCCAACACATCGAAGTAATCGACACCGACCGAAGCCCCCTCGACATGTTCGGCTTCGCCGGCGCCGGTCAGGGTGAAGCCCACCGCGCCAAAAGCCGCCATCTTCTCAAACGACCGGGAATCCCGCTTCCAGTCGAGGAAGTTGGCCGGCGCGGCTCGGGCCTTGCGCGGCGTGGTCTCCCACAGGGCCACCAACCGGTCGGGGGCGCGGTAAGGCAGGGGCCTGAACAGCACAGCGTCGGCAACACTGAACAACGCGGTGTTAGCGCCGATGCCCAGAGCCAGAGTCACGATCACGACCGCAGCAAACCCGGGCTGGCGGCGGAGAACCGCAAAAGCGAAGCGAATGTCGTTCAAGAACACTTTATTGAATTCCTTTTCGGGTCGATCGAGCCGTCAGTCCGTCTACATGAGACGTACAGAACCGCGGGAGGTGAGCACCTCCGTTGTTTGAGGAAGGGAAGCCGTAGGGCCGGTCCTCCCGCCGCGGCTCACAGAGCCATCGGGCCCTGGCTGTCCCCGAACTCCTTGATGTCGTTCAGGCCGAGGGCATGCAGAATCCCGAGCATGACACTCGCGAGCGGCGTGCCGTTGGGCGTCTTGATGTGCACGCCACCTTTGATCGCGCCATTCGCCCTTCCCGCGATAAAGAATGGCACACGCTTGTGATTGTGGAGGTTCGAGTCGCCCATGGCCGATCCGTAGAGCACCAGGGAGTGGTCAAGGAGCGAGCCGTCGCCGTCCGGGGTGTCGCGCAAGCGCTCCAGCAGATACGCGACCTGGCCTACGTGGAAGGTATTGAGCCGCGCAAAGTCGACAATCTTCTCGATCTTCCCGCTGTGATGCGAGGTCGGATGAAAGGCTCCATCAAACCCGCTCTCCGGGTAGGTCCGGTTCGAGTTGTCTCGGCCCAATTTGAAGGCGAAGACTCGTGTGACATCCGAGCGCAGGGCCAGCAACTGAATGTCGAACATGGAGCGCACGTGCGCGGAGAAGGAGTCGGGCACGCCGAGGGGCGCCCCTGGAAGCTCCCGCGGCTCGCCGCTTTCGTTGAAGGCCTCGACGGCCTGAAGCCGGCGCTCCACTTCCCGTACATTGTCGAGATAGTCGCCGAGCCTCGACCGGTCGGCGGAGCCGATCTCGCGTTGAAGGCGGCCCATCGCGGCTCCCATGCCGTCCAGGATGCTCCGATCCTCCGCGCGCCGGGCGCGCCGCTCCTCGACCGTGGCTCCGGCGCCGAAGACTCCGAATACCTCATCGAAAGCGATGCGCGGGTCGCGGATCATGGGCAGGGGCCTGGTCGGCGACGCCCAGCTGATGGTGTCGGTGTACTGACACGAGTAGCCGGCGGAGCAGCCCCCGCCTTCGTCCACGTTTTCGATGGACAACTGCATCGAGGGAATCGGCGAGGCCCGGCCGATACGCTGCGCGTAGATCTGATCCAGGGATGTTCCCGCCTCCACGTCGGCTCCCTCCGTCAGTTTCGGATGGGCCTGGGTCAGGAATACGGCGCTGGACCGGAAGTGGTCGCCCCCGACCTCGCGCACCGTGAACGGTTCCGCGTTCGCGACATCGGTGTTACTCACGATGGTCAGGTAGTCGCGAAAAGGCTCCAGCGCGCGCAGGCTGGTGGGGGTGAGGTCGAAGCCCCTCCCGGCGGCGGCGGGCGCCCAGAGGTTGTGCTCGGCGCCGAGCGCCGAACTCCCCGCCGCTCCGTGGACCATCTCGATGCAGATCAACCGCGACGGCGTGGTCGCAGCCGGAGAAGCCCGGACGCGCGCCGGCATCATGGCATCCAGAAAAGGCAGGGCCACGGTGGCGCCCATGCTCCTGAGCACGGTCCGGCGGGAGAGTCGGCGATTGGTCAGGTACATTACGACTCCTTGGGCGCCCTTGGTCTGAGGAAGGCGTCGCTGGTTACGACGCCCACGACGAAGGCGGAGAAGGGGTTGCCCCTGGTGGCGGCTTCCCGGACGATGGCGCGAACGGCGGGCATGTCCCGCGGGCTCAGGCGGCGGCCGATCGCGTAGGTGAGGAGTTGCGCGGCGAAATTGCGCAGGATCTGGTCCTGATGAGCCAGCAGCGCGTCGCGCAGTCCCGCGGAGCCATCAATCCGGCGCCCGTCGTAGAGCTCGGCCACAACATCGACGGCGACGCCGTTGTCATCGCGCCGGACCGCGCCCGCCGCATCGAAGTTCTCGAGGGCCATGCCCAGCGGGTCGATCGTGCGATGACAGGACGCGCAAGCCGGGTTCCTGCGGTGCTCCTCCACTCTTTGCCTGGTGGAAAGAGGCTCGCCGTTGCGGGTTGGCTTCACCGTGTCGTCGAGCCCCGGGACGTTGGGCGGCGGGGGAGGGGGTGGAGTGCCGAGGAGCACGTCGAGTACCCACTTGCCACGCAGGACCGGAGATGTCCGGTTCCCGAGCGAGGTCAGGACCAGGACGCTCCCCTGGCCGAGCAGGCCGCGTCGCGCGTCCGGGAGGTTCGTGGCCCGGAACTCCCCGCCCCGAACTCCGGGAATACCGTAGTGGGCCGCGAGTCTGTCGTCGAGAAATGACTGGTCGGAAGTGATGAGGTCGACCACGCTGCGATCGGACCGAAACAGGTTCAAGACGAACATCTCGGTCTCCCGCCGCATCGACGCGGCCAGTGCTTTGTCGAAGCCTGGGAAAAGAGCCGGATCGAGCCGGTTCCTCCCCAGATCCTGCAGACGCAGCCACTGCGCGGCGAAGCGGGTGGCCAGCGCTTCCGCCCGTGGGTCGGCGATCATGCGGCGGACCTGAGCCGAAAGACCTTCGGGAGTCCGGAGGTCTCCCCGGTTGGCGGCGGCGATCAGAGGCCCATCGGGCGCGCTGCTCCACAGAAAGAACGAAAGGCGTGAGGCCAGGGCTGCGTCGCTGACCCGTTGGCCCTCACCGGAAGTGTTCACGGCGGGGGATTCGGTTCGAAACAGGAACCGCGGATTCGCGAGGATCGACTGCAACGCCAGCCGTATTCCATCGTCGAAACTGCCGCGCTCGCGGCCCTTCGCGTAGAAACTGAGGGCAGCGGACGTCTCCTCCATCGCCCCAGTACCTCGGTAGGCGGCCTCAGTCAGGCGCTTGATAATCGTGGCCGCGCACGACATCTCTTCCGCCTGGCCTGTCGGATAGCAGGAAAAGATCCTCCGCCTGGATGGGGTCCTATTGCTCGGCGACCCCACGGCGAGTCGACTGATGTGCGCGGCTCCGCGAAGGTACGCGGTGATCAGCGCCGGCGACACGGTCTGAACGTCGGCCACATTGTCGAAGCCGGCGCTGAGCGTGTCGGCAGGGAGGAAGGCGCTTGCGTCCACCTCCACTCCGAGAAGATCGCGCACCGCCAGCGCGTATTCGGCGCGGTTGAGTCTCTGGAACGGCCGCCATCCCGGATCGGGCGAGCGGGCGGCCGAGGCGTCGGCGCGGGCTTCGAGCGTCTCGATGAATGACGAGAGCGTCGCGGCTTCGGGACGCTCCGCGCTGGGGGGTGGCATCATGGAGGTGCGCAGCTTCAGGATCATCTTTTCGAGGACATCAGCGCCGAGGAAGGGCGAGGCCGCGTCGAACCCCTCGAGGACCAGGTCGCCGCGCTTCGCCTTCGCGCTGTGACAATCCGAGCAATACCGGTCGACGAGGGCGTTCTGCGCCTCGCGGGGCATCGGCGCCGGTCGGGGGCTCGGCGGAGGGCCGATGGCGCCGAGCGACGTCATGCCTGCCCCGGCCAGTACGAACGCGAGTCGAAGCCTCATGGCTGACTAACGCGTGGCGGGCGCCTTCGGAGCGCGTTCCTTGAGGCGTTCGCCGGTGAGGGGGAACGTCCCGCGACTCATGGTGAACTCGCCCGCGATCGAGCCGTCGTCCCTCATCTTCGCGGTGATCTTCACCGCACCCTTCATTCCGGTCCGCGCGGAGATGTCGTCTCCGAACTCTCCGCTCAGAGCCAGGCCGCCCGTCCCGTACTCGCCGGTGAGCGGGACGTCGCCGCCCATGATCGTGAGAGTGGCCTTCATCCTGGCCCCGTCCGGCTCGATGAGCAAGCCGACGGGAAT
This sequence comes from Vicinamibacteria bacterium, assembly GCA_031412915.1. GTDB lineage: Bacteria > Acidobacteriota > Vicinamibacteria > Fen-336 > JAGNNV01 > JAGNNV01. The sequence continues at coordinate 20,788 of JANODX010000232.1, forward strand.
GGCGTGGTCCGCTATGACTGACACATTCCATGAGCCCAATACCTGGGCGGTGTCAGGTCCGTTCGTCCGCGTGGCGGCGCGCTCCTTGAGGCGATCCGCCGTCCATTTCATTGGACCGCGGGGCGCCGCCATTTCGCCCGACAGGGTACCGTCCTCCTGCACCACGCCGGTGAACTTCATCGGGGCGGGAGAAGGTCCGGGGGCGGCAGTTCCTTCCGTGGCGCCATGGTCCCGCATCATCATCATCGCCGAGCCGGTGAGGGTGATGGCGCGGCCCGCCAGTTCGCCCTTGAGAGGGATGTCCTTCCCCATCATGGTCAGTGTTCCGGTCAGGGTAGCGCCGTCCTGCTGAAGGGCGAGACCCACCGGTATGACGTGGTCGCCGATCAGCGACATTGTCCAGGTTCCGGTGAGGGACGCCGCGGTGGAATTGGTCTGCGCGTCTGCCTGGACGCCCGAAGCCACGAGCAGGGTTCCGCCAAGGGCGGAGGTGAGGATCAATCGATTGAAGTTCGTTCTCATAGTGTGTCTCCTTGTGACGTAACCGTACCCAAGTTGGCCTGAACGCACCCTGAACGCGCCGTTCAGGCGAGGTTCATTAGAAGGGCGGCACCGGTATCTACTCGTCTCGAAGCGCCAGCATCGGATTGACGCTGGCCGCACGCAGGGCCGGCACCACCGCGGCGATCACTCCAACGGTTCCGAGAAGAAGGATGACGGCCGCGAACGTGACCGGATCGCGGGCGCCGATTCCGAAAAGCAGCGACTGGAAGAGGCGGGCGGAGAACAGGGCACCCATAAGCCCGATGGCCAGACCAGCGCCGATGAGCCGCAAACTCTGATGCAGGACCATAGAGGCGATGTCACGGCGGCTCGCCCCAATGGACAGGCGGACGCCGAACTCGCGGGTTCGCCGGGCGATTCCATAGGAGATGACCCCGTAGAGGCCAACGATGGCGAGCACCAAGGCTGTGGTCGCGAAGACGCCCACCAGAAGCAGCGAGAAGTACCGCTGGCCGAGCGAATCGTCCACGATCTGAGCCATGGACTTCTGAGTGTGCACGGGCTGCTGCGGGTCGATGGCCAGCACCGCCTTTCGCATGGCGGGAGCGAGAAGGAACGGATCGCCGGAGGCGCGAGCCACCACCGTGATGTTGTTGAACGAGAACTGGTGATAGGGCTCGTAGGCCTGAACCGGAGTCTCCGCCTCCAGGCTGTCGATCTTCACGTCCGCCACCACGCCTACGACCTGCGACCATTGCGGCGGCTCATCAATGCCGATCTCTACGCGCATGCCCACCGGGTCTCTCACCGCGGGGAAGAACTTCTTCGCGAAGGCCCGGTTGATGATCACCACCTTGGGTGATCCCACGGTGTCTGCCGCGGTGAAGAAACGGCCCGAGAGGAGCGGGATCCCCATGACCTTGAAGTAATCCGGCGTGATCGTCCGGTACCGGGTGGCCGGGGCGCTGCTGGGCGTGACGTTGATGTTGCTCTCTACCCGCATGACGAAAGTGGGGCCGCCGCTGAGAGGCGCCGAAGTCACCACCGCCGCGGACTCGACGCCCGGCAGGGCCTGCAGACACGTCACCAGGCCGCTCACGAACTGAACCCTCTTTTCGTCAGTCTCCCCGACCGTGCCGTACTTCGCGGAAGGAAGGTCGACCTTCAGGGTCATCACCTTCTCCGCGGTGAAGCCCGCGTCGACCTGCTGGAGTTCGTGGAAGCTGCGCAGGAGGAGGCCGGAGGAGATCAGGAGGATCACGGTGGCCGCCACCTGAACCACCACCAGTCCATCGCGGATCTGACTTCGGCCGGATATGGCCCCTTGCCCTCCTTCGCGAAGCGCGCTGGTGAGGTCGGCTCTCGATGACGTCCATGCCGGAATCATGCCGAAGATGAGACCGATCAGCAGAGTGATCGCGGAGGTAAACAACAGGACGCGCGGGTCGAGGGTCACCTGGTCAAGGCGCGGAGTGGTGGCGGGAGCGATGGCGAGAAGGCTGGCCAGAATCCAACGACCCACGATCACCCCGGCGAGGCCGCCTAACGTGAAGTAGACCAGAGACTCGGCCATGAGTTGCCGCGCCAGTTGGCCGCGGCTCGCCCCCAGAGCGGCCCGCAACGACATCTCACGTTGTCGGGTAGCGGCCCGGGCGAGGAGAAGATTGGTGACGTTGGCGCACGCGATCAGGAGAAGGGCC
>JANODX010000233.1:0-7516 GCA_031412915.1 Vicinamibacteria bacterium
GCCGAGGCCTACTACAAGAACTTCACCGATCTCATCGGCGGGGAGCTCGAAACCGATGCCGAACTGGCGGCGCGGCTCTCCCGGTACGACTTTCCGAGGACCCTGCAGTCCAGCATCCCAAGCGACAAGTTCATCACCACCAACCCCGCAAACGGCGGCTCCGGCAATTCCTATGGCGTCGAATTCGTGGCCACCCGGCCTCAGCGACGGGGCGATCAGCGGCTTTCCGGCTGGGCGTCTTACAGTCTGGGAAAGGCCACGAAGGAAGCCTACGATCTCACCCTGCCTTTCGAGTACGACCGCCGCCATGCGGTGTCCGTGGTCGGTCAGTGGAACGCCTCCGAGAAGATCAACGTCGCTTTCACCGTCCGAGCGGCTTCCGGTTTCCCGCGCACCAGGCCCATCGGGGTCCGGGTGGTCCCGACCGAGGATCTTCTCGATCTCGACCAGGACGGCAGCCGGACGGAACTGATACCGGAGCGGGACAGCGCCGGTCGTCCGGTGTACGTCGCCGACTACGGCTCGGTCACGAATCTGCTGCAGGCCCGCTACCCGTGGTTCGCCCGGCTCGATCTGCGGCTGAACTTCCGGCCCCACGGTGATCGGTCCCGGTGGCTGTTCTATCTGGAGTTCATCAACGCCACCAACCGGCAGAACGTCGGCCAGTATGAGGCGACGCTCAAGCCCACGACCTCCGGCATTCAACCCGCCATCGAGGAAACCCCCGCCGCCGCCCTTCCCTTCCTGCCTACGTTCGGAGTCCGTTTTCGGTTCTAGCCTCGAAACCGCGCGCTCCCGGACGTTTGCCGCCAAAGGCTCGGATCAATGCCCGAACGAGCGGCACTTCAGCGAACCAATACATGGCTTGTCGGGTTCGATGATGCAGGGCGATCCGACGACACCTCCGGGCACCGAGAGAAGCTCCAGGGACGGATGGAGTTGTACGACCACCGGTCGAAGCGACGCGACGGGGGTTGCCGCTCCAGACCTCTCACCCTCGGCTTGAGCCTTCTTGAGGCTGGTGAGAACCTCGCGAGCGATCAGGTCGATCTTGGCATCATCCATGATCCTCTCCTCCGAAATCGATCTCATCGATCACCCCCAGGATCGCGGCGTCGACCCCGGCCGTCCCGCGACCCAGGATCTGCTGGGCGGTGCGGCCGTCCTGGGTGTACAAAACGCGGTCCAGGGGTCCGGCGTTCATCCGATCGATGGCGATGATCGGGGCCCCTTTGGCCGCTCCCGACAGTTCCAGGGGTTGAACGAGCAGAAGTTTCTCGCCGTCGAGCTTCAAGTTCTTCTTGGTCGCCACCACGTTGCCGATCACGCGCCCGATCAACATGGCCTCAATCCTCGACGTTGACCAGATCGACGATGCCGACGATGGTGGCGTCGGTGGGGACTTCGAGAGGCGCAAATGGATTCGAAGCCTCCTTCGACTTGACCCAGAACACCCGTTCTCCCGGCCCCGCGCCCATCGAATCGGTGGCAATCAGGGCCTTGCCGGTGGGTGCGCCATCCGGCCGGATCGGCTGGATGACCAGAAGGTTGATGCCCTCGAACCGCTCATCCTTCCGACTGGCGACGAGGGTTCCGCAGACCAGGCCCAGTTGCATCGGATCAACCCCTCGACGAAGACTTCGCGAGTTCGACCTGATCGACGACCCCGACGATGGCGGCGTCGACCGGCGAGTCCTTCAGGCCCTGGGCGAGACGGGCGGACGAGCCGCTCACCACCAGAACCCGGTCGCCGACCCCCGCGTTCACGGTGTCGACGGCCACCACGTAGCCCTGTTCCTCCTTGAAGGAGGGATCCATGGTCCGCACGATCAGAAGCTTCGTCCCCACCAGACGTTCGTCCTTGCGGGTGGCCACCAGCGTGCCGACGACTCGACCGACCTGCATCTTGGATTCCTTCGATCCTCGCCGTGGATCCTGGACCGCGTGAGGTTTAGGGTTACGCCTCGCGCGTCAGTTTCACTTTCCGGCTTTGCCGATCGCGAAGACGCTTTCGAGATTGTCGTGAGGACGAGGAATGACGTGGACGGAAACGAGCTCGCCCACCCGGCGGGCGGCCGCCGCCCCCGCGTCGGTCGCCGCCTTGACCGCCGCGACATCGCCCCGGACCATGACCGTCACATATCCGGAACCGATCTTTTCCCAGCCCACGACGGTGACCTTCGCGGCCTTGACCATCGCGTCTGAGGCCTCGACGAGGGCGACAAAGCCGCGGGTCTCGATCATTCCAAGTGCTTCACCCATCTGCATTCTCCTTGTGTGCGGCTTTTGCTGTGGTCTTCGGTCTCTCCACAGATGTCTACTGTCTTTTATGCGGGCCGGTCAAGTCAAGCGAGCGGTTAGGAAATATTCTCCCCCTTGAAACGTGAGCCTCCAAATCTCTCGCCCCCAAAATCGCGGGTCCCTGCTGGTGGACTCCGTCTCCAAGAAGCACGGGGCGGTCCCGGTCCTGGAAGAGGTCAGCCTGGAGGTGCGGCCCGGAGAGTTCGTCACCTTGCTCGGCCCCTCGGGATGCGGCAAGACCACGCTGTTGAGACTGGTGGCGGGTCTCGATGAAGTCGACGTGGGGCGAATCGTCATCTCCGGAAACGACGTCACTTCCATGAAGCCTCATCTGCGGCCGGTGCACACGGTCTTCCAGAGCTATGCGCTCTTCCCTCATCTCACGGTCTTCGAGAACGTGGCCTTCGGCCTGCGGATTCGAGACCGGCCGGAAGCCGAGATCGGATCGCGCGTTTCGAGAGTCCTTTCCGCTGTTCATCTGGAGGGTCTCGATTCGCGCACGCCCTCCGAAATCTCGGGCGGACAGGGACAACGCGTCGCCCTGGCCCGCGCCCTGGTCCTGGAGCCCGACATCCTGTTGCTCGACGAACCGCTCGCCGCCCTCGATGCCCAGCTCCGATCGGCCATGCGGTCGGAGCTCGTGCAGCTCCAGCGTTCGCTCGGAATCACCTTCGTCCTCGTCACCCACGACCTGGAAGAAGCGATCGAATGTTCGTCGCGAATCGCGGTGATGCGCGAAGGGCGCATCGCCCAATTCGCGGAACCGGAAGCGATCTTCGAGCATCCGGCGAGCGTCTACGTGGCTCGACTGGTCGGCATGGAGAACATCCTGGAGGGGCGGACCACGGGCATGGGTGCCTCCGGCGCCCGGGTCGACCTGGGATTCACGCAGATTGAAGTCCCGGGGGTTTCGCCCGAAACCGTGGTGAAGATCGGGCTGCACGGAGAACACATCGCCTTGTCGCGAACCGGCGGCGGATTGCGCGGCACCATCGTGGACGTGCGATACCTGGGCGAGGCCACGCGCTGCCAGGTCCGAGTGGGGGAAAGTCTGCTCGTGGCGAACGTATCGCCCAAGGAAGTGGTTAAGGCCGGGGATGTGGTCTCGCTCGACATCGATCCCTCGTGCTGGGTGGCCCTCGCCCCATGAAAACGCGAAGACTCCTCGTCCCCGCTTTCGCGACCATCATCGTCCTGTTCGCGGCCCCGCAGGCGATGCTACTTTCGCTCACCGGAGCCGGGCCGGTGTGGTTTCGACTCCTCGATCCGCTATACGCCGCGATCTTCTGGCGCAGCGTCCTGATGGCCCTCGGTACGACGCTCTCGACTCTGCTGATCGGTTTTCCGGTGGCCTGGGCTCTGGTGCGGGCGGTGCCGGAACGCTTTCGCCGGGCGTTTCTTCTCCTGATCACCCTTCCCCTCTGGACTTCCGTTCTCGTAAAGCTCTACGCCTGGGTCTTCCTGCTGCGTTCGGGCGGTCTCCTCTCGCAGTGGCTCGCCTTCTTCGGATCGGATTCTCCGAGCCTGCTCTACACCACGACCGCGGTGGCCATCGGCCAGCTCTACGTTGAGCTGCCGTACATGATTCTTCCTGTCTACGCCTCGCTCGAACGGATCGATCGATCTCTCATCGACGCCGCCCACGATCTCGGGGCGAGTTCCGTCACCACCCTCGCACGGGTGGTGATTCCCATCGCTTCTCCGGGAATCGTGGCCGGGTGCGTCCTCGTCTTCGTGCCCTCGCTCGGCTCCGTGCTGGTGCCCGATCTCCTGGGAGGCGCCAAGACGGCCTGGGTCGGAACCCTGATCACCAGTCAGTTCGGCGCGGCTCGCGACCCCGCCCTGGGATCGGCCATGGCGTTCACCCTCAGCGTCGTGACTCTCGGCGCGTTCCTTCTCTTCGGCCGATTCCTCGCGAAGGCCCAGGAATGAAGGGGCTGAAGGCGTTGCTCGTCGCCACTCTTCTGTTCCTCCATCTTCCCGTCCTGGCCCTCGCCGTCTTCTCCTTCTCGCGCTCTCGCCTTTCCGCCTCGTTCGATGGCCCGAGCCTGATCTGGTATCAGAAGCTCCTGGGCAACGGGCCCTTGATGAGGGCCATGGAGAACTCGCTCATCGTGGGATCGCTGGCCACGATCATCGTCTTGATCCTCGCGACCTGCGCCGCACTCGGATCGCGGGCGGCATCGACGGGGCTCCGGAAGCGTTCGGCCTCCGTGTTCCTCCTGCCTCTGGTGACCCCGGAGATCGTGTTCGGGGCATCGCTTCTCGTCTTCTTCTCCCGCCTCTTCATTCCCCTGGGCCTGGGAACGGTGGTGGCGGCGCACGTGGTCTTCTCGCTCTCCTTCGCCTTTTTCGTGATCCGAGCCCGCGCGGACGCTCTGCCTGAAGACGTCGAAGAGGCGGCGAGGGATCTCGGAGCCACGCCGGCTCAGGTGTTCCGCCGGGTGACCTTGCCTTTGTTGGCGCCCGGTCTGGTGGCGGCCGGGCTCTTGACGTTCTCGCTCTCCATCGACGACTACGTGGTCACCTCGTTCGTTTCCGGCGCGGGCGGAACCACACTTCCCGTGTACATCTACTCCCTGCTCAAGAGCTCTCTCTCACCCGAGATCGCCGCCGCCTCCACCCTTCTCCTCGCCGCCACCACGCTGCTGCTTTTCGCGACCGCCCTGGCCGAATCGCGCCCCCGCCTGTCGATGGTAGCCACCGCGGTCGGCCTGTCGATCCTCGCCACACCTGTGGTCCTGGCCAGGTCGCAGCGCCACGGAACCCGGGAACTCAATCTGTATCTGTGGTCGAACTACATAGCACCGGAGACGATTCGCAAGTTCGAAGAGCGCACCGGAGCCAAGGTCAATCTCGACGTGTACGACTCGGTCGAAGCGCTCCTCTCGAAAATGCTCGCGGGCAATCCCGGCTACGACGTCATCTGCCCGACCAGCTACGCCCTGGCCCCCCTGATCCAGGCCGGGGTTCTGGCCGAACTCGATCACGATCGCCTGAGTCATCTCGGCAACACCGCCGCGGAGTTCCTCGGACAAGACTGGGACGGGGAGAACCGCTTCTCGATTCCCTACCTCTGGGGCGTGACCGGCATCGCGTCGGACTCCCGCCGGGTCGCCTCGGTCGACTCGTGGAATGCGTTGCTCGATCCGCAGTGGAAGGGCAGGATCCTGATGCTGGACGATGCCCGCGAAGCGATTGCCTTCGGCGCCCTGCTCCTGGGCGCGGATCCCAACACCCGTGACCGCCCGACTCTGGCGCGGATCCAGAAGATCCTGATCGACCAGAAACCGCTGGTGAGGGCGTACGACTCGGCCAGTTTCGACGACGCCATTCTCTCGGGCGAGGTGGCGCTGGCCCAGTCCTGGTCAGGCCAGATCGCGAAGATCATGAAGGAGGCGCCATGGGTGCGTTTCACCATCCCCCGCGAAGGAGCCATGCTGTTCGTGGACAATCTGGCTATACCGAAGAACGCGCCCCACGCGGATCTAGCTCATGAGTTCCTCGACTTCGTGATGGAGCCTGAGATCGCGGCGGAAATCTGTCTGACCACGGGTTACTCAACGCCCTCCTTGGCCGGTCGGAACCTCCTCCCCGCGGCCGTGGGGGGGAACCGGGCCATGTTCCCGAGCGAGGCGGAGATGAAGCAGTTGCGCGCGTTCAAAGACATCGGCGAGGGCGCCGTCCTGCACAATCGGCTTTGGACCGAAGTGAAATCAGGGCGCTGATCCTCGTCCCTCAGACTAGATCCGGTCTGACCCTACTTCGTGACCGCCACCGTCAGTCGGGCGCCACGCGGGAGTTCAACCTCGTCGCCCTTGATGATGAGGACGGCTCCGGTGCCTGCGGCGGCCCCGATGACCGTGCCCACCGCTGCGCCTTTGGCACCATCCTTGATCGCGCCCAGGATCAGTCCAGCGGTAGCACCTCCCGCGATGATCTTCTTGTCCTTGCCGCTGGTGGAGGCGGCCATGTTGTCAATCGCTTCGGTGGTGATGGAGAGCTTCTCTCCGTTCTCCATCACCGCGTCGAAGGCCACGACCAGGCGGGCCTGGCCCTTCACTCGTTTGGCGGGAATGGCGGTGCGCACGTGTCCCCGAACCTCCGCGCCCTGGTCGAGTTTGAAGCCGGCAAGGGGAACGTCCTCGGTCAGGACGGCCAGCACGGGATCACCTTCTTTGCTGCGGGCCGAGGACGCCGTGGTTTCGATTTCGATGGGGAGAAGCGTTCCGGCGGGAATGATCAGGCGAACCCGTGGGGCCGGAGCCGCTTTCCCGGCCATCGGCGCGGAAGCGGCCGCGGAGTCCGCCGATGAACGGGGAGACGGACCCGCCGCCTTCGCGGCGGCTGAGTCGGCGGCGGGCGTCGTGGGGGGCGAGGTGGGTTGGGCGCCGGCACGCACCACGGGGGTGTCTGCGGCGGGCGGGGACACGGGCGACTCCGCCGCCGACGCCCTGGGCAGGACGGTAGCGGTGGCAACCGGCAGAGGCCCGTTCTGGGGGGCCGGGCCGCACCCGAAGGGCGCCAAAGCGCTGGCGATCAGGAGTGTCGATGGTTTCATTGGCGTCACCTCATGCGCCTCCGGTCCCCGGAGAACGAAACACGCGATAGGACGGTAGCTCAGCCGGACGGGATGGTCTGTATCCTTGGACACATCGGCGAAACCCCGATTCTTTTGAGGATTGAACCCTGTGAACAGCACCCGCCATCTGACCCGCATCTTCTGTCTCCTCGGCGTCGCCGCTTCGGCAAGTGCTGCGGGCCGGATCATGGAACCGAAGGACATTCCCACCATCAAGGCGGCCCAGGAGGCCCAGATCTCTCCGGACGGCCGGCTGGTCGCTTTCGTGGTCAGCGAAGTGGACGCCAGGGAGAACGCGTATCAGACCGATATCTGGCTGGCCGGCACGGCCTTGGGCGAGCCCTTCAAGTTCACCCGCCATCCCAAAAACGATCGCGCGCCCCAGTTCTCTCCGGACGGGACGAAACTGGCGTTCCTCTCGGAGCGGGAAGACAAGCCTCAGATCTTCCTGGCCGATGTGCGGGGGGGCGAACCGTGGAGGCTCTCCGAGCTGAAGGGCGGCGTTTCCGGTTTCGCCTGGAGCCCGGACGGTACCTGGATCGCCGCTCTTTCCGCCGACGCCCCCTCGGAGGAAGACGAGAAGAAGACCAAGGCGAAGGACGACGAGCGGGTGGTCGACCAGGATCATCGGAT